>JAZUJA010000023.1:0-12790 GCA_045642495.1 Acutalibacteraceae bacterium | reverse complement strand
CCACATACAACGGTGCAGTTCTTTTTGCCCTTGTGGATCCACATTGATTTCGACTTTTCGGTCGGCTTTGCACTTTGGGCAATATTCGAGCGTAATATAGCTATTCAAACCTCCGCCACCGGTTACTTTTTCAAGCTCTTTGTCTTTCATACTCTTCTTATCTTCCATAGTGAAATTTCTCCTTTTCAGATATCGACGTACCAAATATGGGCGGGGTTCCGGGAGCAACGGTGCATCTCCCGGTGGGTGGCGTAATCCGTGGTCACCTCGACGAGCACGTCGGCATTACACTGCGGGCAAAACTCGCTCTTTAATTTGTTCCATTGGCCTTTGTAGCCGAAATGAACGAGGCCGTCCGTAACACCGTCGTCATGGCGCGGAGTATAGAGATGTACCCCGTAATCGGAGTCTGCGCCGCCGGTTACTTTTTCAAGTTCTTTGTCTTTCATACTCTTCTTATCTTCCATAGTGAAATTTCTCCTTTTTTGTCCTTGCATCTCTTTATACGATGAAAATCAAAAAGTGGCTACATTTTTTTGCAAAAATAGTTTAACTTTTTATATAAAATCCAATTTATTATAGTTATACACTATTAAAATATCATAAAAAGATAAAAAAATCAACGAGTATATGTTTCATTTGATAAAACGGTGCAGCCCCTAAAAGGAGCTGCACCGTAACCTTCATAAAAAACTTCCTTACGTGGCTGTCGATGACGCCAACACTCTTTTTTTTAATTTGAATGAATATCAATTTGCGTGTAAGGAATTGAAATATCTGCCTTTATAAGTTCCTTTCTTATAACACCGAGCGCGTTTCTGCGAACTGCCCATTTATCCGAAACCACCGCCACTTTAATATATATTCTGTAAAGAACGGCGGAATCGGCAAATTCCTGAATGCCGCAGAGGGTACAATCGGCAACGCTTTTTTCATTTTTAATTAAATCGCAGGTGTTTTTCAAAACAGATTCCACATACTGCGGATCCTGCTCATAAGGAACGGGAACATCAATATACCAAACATCGGCATTTGTTTTGGCAAAATCAATATCTCGGTTGCAAACGGATACTATTGATTCGTCCGCCGCAGACTTAATTTTTGTTGTGCGAAGGTTAAAGTCGATTATTTTTCCCTCAACATCTCCGATTTTTACAATATCGCCAATCTTGAAAAATTTATCAGATACAATATGCGCGCCCATGATAACATCTTTTAATATATCCTGAACGGCAAGACCGATAACCGCCGATGCGATACCGAAACCGGCAACAAGCGATGTAACATTTATTCCGTTTATATGGAAAACCATCATAACCGCAATAAAGATGATAGTTCCCTTTATTATTGTGTAAACATACCTATACATCGAGGCGTGTTGATCATTGGATTTCGGAAATCTTTTTTTCTTTATCTTTTTAAGAATAAAAAGAAAAACAACCGCAATCGCTATCATAACGACACTTAATATGAATTTTATAGACAAAAGATATGATAAAATATCATTTATACTCATAAACCGGAAAATTCTCCTTTCAGCGATAGAATTTCAGATCATTTTAATATGATTATATATTATTTTCTATATTTGTCAATAAAGTGTTGAAGCAATCCATAATATGATATATAATAAATTAAAATTTGACAGTTGAGGTAAAAGCCATGCAAACCGAAAATTATTATAACATTATCGTTGCCGGCGGCGGTCCGGCAGGATGTGCGGCGGCAATCGCGGCAAAAAGGCAAAACCCCGAAGCGGACGTGCTTATTGTTGAATACACAACCTCTCTCGGCGGAATGAGCACCGCGGGAATGGTTTCAAGAATGACCCGCTATACCGACGGTGAAAAAAACATTTATAACGGTCTTGCCTGCGAAATTATGAGCAGATATAAGGAAAAAGCCGGAATCAAAGCGGATTTCTGGAACAAAATTCCGCTTTTCACCGAAACGCTTAAAAATGTTTTCGATCAAATGATAACCGAAGAAAAAATAGAGGTTCTTTTCGGTGCAATGGTTGTTGATGCCGAAACCGAAAACGATCATATTAAAAGAATATCGGTTGCCCAAAAGGAAGGTATTGCTTACTACACCGCCGATGTTTTCATTGACTGCACGGGTGACGGCGACTTGGCTTACCATTGCGGTGTTCCGTTTGAAAAGGGCAGTGAAAAAGGCTCTTTGCAGCCCTGCTCCCTTTGCTTTTCAATATCGGGTGTTCACTATGAAAACCTGCGTGAGGAAATGATGAATGTTCCTTTCGGCCCCGAAGCGCTCGAAAAGGAAGAATCTAAGTTATTAGTTCCCGCCCCTGAGGGTCTTCCGAACATTCAGGTGTTAAACGGCGGAAAGAACACGCTTTGGTCGGTTGCCGAAAAGGACGAGAGATGGCCGCTTGTTTCTCATCATTTTGTTCCGATCATCGAGGGTGACGGCACGATTTATGCCAACGGCGGTCACGTTTTTGATGTTGACACAACCGATGCTTTTTCCCTTTCAAAAGCATATATTTTAGGCAGAGAGACCGCGGCTCAATATTTGCAGGCGCTTAAAACATATCTTCCCAAAACATTCAAATATGCCGCCGTTGCGGCAACAGCCCCGCTTATGGGCGTTCGTGAAAGCAGAAGATTTGAAGCGCAATATAAGCTGACTGTTGACGATTATTTTAATAAGGCCTCTTTCCCCGATGATATTTGCCGCAACCATAACTGGATCGATTGCCACACGGGTCCCGGCGAGAAAAATCCCTATAAGGGCAAACTTGAAAAGGGCGAGACCCACGGAATTCCGTTCAGGTGCCTTGTTCCCAAAAAAGTTGATAATCTTTTGCTCGCCGGCCGCTGCATTTCTCTTGACCGCGCGGTGTTCTCCTCTGTTCGAGTAATGCCCAACTGCTTCCAAACCGGTGAAGCCGCAGGTATCGGCGCCGCTATGGCAGTTAAAACCAAAACCGCCGTTCAGCAGATAGACGGAAAAGACGTAAGAAAAGCAATGGGCATTTGAAAACTCCGCCTTATCGCCTTTGAAATAAGATTCTCTTGAAAATGTTGCTTGCGACTTTTCAAGAGAATTTTTGTTTAATACTTTTCCGTGAGTAAGCTTGCTTTGCAGTTTAAGTAATTCTTTAAGGTTGGAAATATCATCGTTTAGCTTTTTGATTTCTTTATCCTGCTTGGTTTCTTTCTCGTCAGTATCCATAGAATACTGCTCGGAATTATTCTTGACATTTTTGCGGTGGTGGGTATAATATCGGTAGAAGACATATCATTAATAATTGCCAACGATTTATGCAGTTGGGGATTAACTTGTGATAAGTCTTCTTTTTTGTATTTAATAGAATTTTCGGGATTTTTCGCAAGTCCGAGATATTCATTGTAAAGGTCTATGGAATACTGCTCGGAATTATTCTTGACTTTTTCGGCGGTGGTGGGTATAATACTATTAGAGTTGGAATTCAGTTTAGAACCTTTGGTTTCCAAAGAGTTCACGTAAACGTTTCCAGCTTTTTTATTTTACCCTTTGTCGCATATAATATCGTCCTTCCGTCTTTACGAGTACCAACCAATATGTCAGCAATCTTGTTGGTATATTCACCCACCATCTGCTCAACGGTGCCTTTATTACCTTGATCACGAAGCCAAATTAAAACGCCGCTTAAAATTTTAAGCGGCGTTTTTTATTATATTTCTGCAATAATTTTATCAATTATCTCTTTGGGGAGCTTTATACAATCGGTTCTCTGGGGCAGTTCGCCGAAAACGGTTTTATAATGAGTGAGAAGAGATACCATACTGCCGATATAACTCGGGTGGCGAAGGTCGGGATGATAAAGATCAAGCTCACCTTTTTTATAAAGCTTATAAAAGTTCTCGCCAACGGGGGATAAGATAAGTCCGAAATCCTTTGCGGCTTTGCGCTGATTTTCGATCATCTGCTCATAAAACTCAATATCGTTGAGTTTAAGCGTATCAAGAATCGTGCAGCCCTTTGAATAACCCCAGGTTTCATAAAGCACGATGTTATCGGCAACGGGTTTGAACATTTCGGTTAAATCCTTAACCGCCGAACGGAAATCATCGGTTCGGGCAACCGGCTGATTGCTGTAATCCTGAAGGATAACATAATCATAATTGCGGGAACGCTTCATTGTTTGAATACGATAGGTCCACTCGCCGCCCTCGTTCACATATTCGTGCAGACGGTGGCCGCTTTTAAGCACATTATAAACCGAAACATCCTTGCCGTTTAACTTTGCAAGATCGTTAAACATTCCGGGAATATCGTTAAACCAAGTGAAGCTGTTACCGATAAACAAAATATTCATAATTTTTAATTCTCCTTAACCTGACGAGAATTATCCGAATCCGGTTTAAGGAAACGGATTTCCCATCATACTGTGTTAAAATACTCGTGAATACCTTAACCAAAAACTGAAATCATTATAACAAATTATTATATTTTTTCAAGAAAAACTAATCAAGTTCGATGATTTCGTTATAAAGATCGGCGTATCTGCCGCCCTTTTTGAGCAATTCCTCATGCGAGCCGCGTTCAACGATTTCGCCCTTTTCAAGCACCATAATGCAATCCGCTTTGCGAACGGTTGAAAGGCGATGAGCGATAATAAATGTTGTTCGGTTTTGCATAAGCGCCTGCATGCCTTCTTCAATATGCCTTTCGGTTCTTGTATCAACCGAGCTTGTTGCCTCATCAAGAACAAGGATAGGCGCCTTAGAAATTGCGGCACGGGCGATATTTATAAGCTGGCGCTGACCTTGGGATAGATTTGCGCCATCGTTAGCGAGCATGGTTTGATAACCGTTTTCAAGTTGGGTTATAAAGAAATGCGCGGATGCCGCCTTTGCCGCCGCTATCACCTCTTCATCGGTTGCGTCAAGCCGACCGTAACGGATATTCTCCATAACCGTTCCCGTGAAAAGATGCGTATCTTGAAGCACCATGGCAATATTTGAACGCAAAAACTTTCTGCCGATTTTCGATATATTAACGCCATCTATAAGTATCTCGCCGCGCTCTATTTCATAAAATCTTGAAAGCAGATTTGTAACTGTGGTTTTGCCGGCACCCGTTGAGCCGACAAAGGCGATTTTTTGTCCTTTTTCAGCCGAAAGACTTATGTTTTTAAGCACGGGCAAACCCTTTACATAGCCGAAATTAACATTTTTTAATTCAATTTTTCCCTCGATTTTTTCAAGCGGTTGATGTTGTTCGTCCTTGGGCTCGGTTTCGGTATCAAGCACCTCAAAAACTCTCTCCGCACCGGCAAGGGCGGAAAAAACAGTGTTCATCTGCATTGAAATTTCGTTTATGGGGCGATTAAAATGTCTTGTATAGTTAACAGATACCGCAAGACCGCCGATATCAAAACCTTTAAGGGCTACAAGCACCGCGCCGACACCTGCCGTTATTGCATAAATAACATTGCAAAGCTGATGTGTAACAGGGCCCAAAATACCCGAACGGAACTGCGCCTTTATCTGTGCGGAGCGAAGCTCACCGTTTAAGTATTCAAACTCTTCCTCGGATATATTTTCATGGTTAAAAACCTTAACTACCTTTTGGCCCGATATTGTTTCCTCTGCAAAACCGTTAAGCATACCAAGGCATTTTTGCTGCTTTTTGTAAGCACCCCTGCCTTTTTTAAGGATATATTTTGAAAGGAAAACAAGGATCGGCGTCATAACAATGGTGATAAGTCCCAAGATCCAGTTGGTGTACATCATAAGGAAAATTGTTCCGACAATGGTTATAGCACCCGAAATAAGCTGAATAAGGGTTGTGTTAAGCATACCGCCAACCGTATCAACATCGTTTGTGAAGCGGCTCATTATATCACCGGCAGACTGTGTATCAAAAAAGCGGATCGGCAATTTTTCAATATGATCATACAGCTCGGCCCTCATTCTTTTAAGTGAACGCTGTGAAACATGGAGCATAAGCCGACTTTCAAGATACTGCGTTATTCTTGAAACGGCATAAACAAGCGCCATAAACAATATACCCTGCGTGAGTTTTCTGAAATCGGTATTATGCGGAACTATTGTGTTGATAACCGGTCTTAAAAGCTGAGATGCGGAAAGCGCCGCGACCGTTTGGATAACCGAGCATAAAAGAGCCAATATAAAAAGCCACTTTTCGTGGGATATATATTTAAGCAGTCTTACAACGGTTTTGCGCATATTCTTAGGTTTTCCGTGTGCCGCCATTGCGCCGTTTCGTGCGGCGGGACCGCGCATAAAGGTCATAGCCTGCTTTTGCGGGCCGGTTTTTGAAAGGGCGTATTTTTGCTTTAATCTTTCAAGCTTTTTTTCATCCATTGTTCTGTTCCTCCTCATCCTTTTGTGAGAAGTAAATCTCGCGGTATTCCTCGCAATTTTTTATCAGTTCATCGTGAACGCCAATGCCCACAACTTTGCCCTTATCAAAAACGATAAGCTTATCGGCATCAATGACCGAGTTTATTCTTTGGGCGATTATTATTTTGGTAACGCCCGGCAGATCCTCGCGGAACGACTTTCTTATTCTTGCATCGGTTGCGGTGTCAACTGCGCTTGTTGAGTCATCAAGAATAAGGATTTTCGGCTTTTTAAGCAATGCTCTTGCGATACAAAGGCGTTGTTTCTGACCGCCCGAAAGGTTTATTCCGCCTTGACCGAGCTCGGTATCATATCCGTTTTCAAGGGAAACGATAAAATCATGGGCGCAGGCGATTCTTGCCGCGTTTTCAATTTGCTCATCGGTTGCATCTTCATTTCCCCAGCGGAGATTTTCGGCAACCGTGCCCGAAAACAGCGTGTTTTTCTGCAAAACAACGGCGATTTTTTCGCGCAGATTATAAAGTGAATAGCGTTTAACATCAACGCCGTCCACCAAAACGGTTCCGTTGTCCGGATCATAAAGTCGCGGGATAAGCGAAACAAATGTGCTTTTACCGGAACCCGTTGAACCGATAACGCCGACCAACTCGCCCGGTTTTATATGAAGTGAAACATCACTTAAAACGATTTCCTTATTATACTTAAAATAGCGGAACGAAACATTATTAAATTCTATTTCGCCGTTTAACACCTCGCGGTCTTTTAGATCCGCATTGTCATCACTCAGCGGCTCTTCGGCGCTCAGCACCTCTTTTATGCGCTTATCGGAAGCGGCGGCACGCGTACCGGTTAAAATAATATTCGCAACAAAGTTAAGCGCGGTTAAAATCTGCGTTAAATAGGTTATAAACGCCGTTAGCGTTCCTATTTCCATTCCGCCGATATTTATCTGCCTGCCGGCAAAATAAACCACAAGAAGTGTTGTAACATTTATGGCAACACCGCTTATCGGCATCATAAGCATCATGATTTTAAGCGCTCTTGTGCTTTTTTGATAAAGCCCCTCGTTTATTCCGCCGAACTTAACATTTTCAAAGTCTTCCCTTACAAAGGATTTTATAACCCTTTGATTTGTAACGGTTTCACGAATATCGGTGTTAAGCGTGTCAAGCTGTTCTTGCATTATGGTATAACGCGGAGCGCTGACACGAATTATTGTGTAAATCAATATCGCAAGTATCGGAACTACAATAAAGATTATCATAGCAAGCTTTGAATTTAGCGAAAAGGACATAATAAGTGCGCCGATAAGCATAACCGGGCTTCTGAACGAGCCGCGAAGCAGCATCATCGTAAACCCTTGAATTTGCGTTATATCGTTGGTTATTCTTGTTATCAGCGAACCGGTTGTGAATTTATCGATATTTGAAAAGGAAAATTTCTGTATTTTCTTAAAGGTATCGCGTCTGAGCTCCGCCGCAAGATGCGATGCACCGCAAATGGCAAAATATGCGCCCAGAACACCGGTTATAAGCATACCTATGGCGATTAAAATCATATATAATCCGTTTTGCAGGATATAGGAAATATCGCCCGTTTGTGCGCCCTTGTTAATGATGTTTGCGTTAAGATACGGCAAAACGAACTCGCCCGCCGCTTCAAG
The DNA here is from genome assembly GCA_045642495.1 of Acutalibacteraceae bacterium. Lineage (GTDB taxonomy): Bacteria > Bacillota > Clostridia > Oscillospirales > Acutalibacteraceae > UBA737. The sequence continues at coordinate 4,786 of JAZUJA010000023.1, read as the reverse complement.
CACCATAAAAAACGGCCCTAATAAAAAGCAATACCAATGATTTTTTATATAAGGTTTATATTTTTTCATCCTTCTTTAATCCTTTCAGCGCTTTAAGATACTCTGCGATAATGATTTCATAGGTTTCATCCTTCGATGCGGGACCTCTTTGCATAAATCCGTTATGCGTTATCTCAACAAAGCCGTGAATAACCGAACGGAACGCCCTGATAAAGTGAAGCGTCTGCCTTTTATCGCCGCCATAAGACTTGATAAGTTCAAAAAGCGGACGAAAACCGTTAAATCCCGCCTTCACCGTCGCTTCGTCTTTTGAAGAACGCGCGGAAATAAGAACTTCATAAAGATTTCTGTTCTGCTCGGCAAACTTTCTGTAAGCTCTGGCGCCCGAAATAAAGGCTTCATCCGGCTCTTTGCCCTTCATGGCATTTGTGAGTTTACCGGATAAACGCTTTGAAGATGTTTCAACAAGATCGCGGTAAATATCCTCTATTCCGTCAATATGGTTATAAAGTGAAGCCGGCTTAACATCCAAACGGGACGCAAGCTCACGGATAGAGAATTTCTGATAGCCCTTTTCGTCTATCATTCGTCTTGATTCAAGAAAAATAATATCTCTGTTTAATTTCTGCGGCATAATACCCCACCTTTCTTAAAACTAACACCGTTAGTTATTATATACTAACACTGTTAGTTTGTCAATTTGATTCGACAGAATTTTTCCTAAAAAACAAATAAACCCGGCGGAAATTTCCGTCGGGTTATTCTTTTATTGCATAAATGGGTATTTCACCGTTCAAAAGTTATAAAGCCGCATTCGGTTGGGTGATCCATAATGATAATATCATTTGCTGAAGACCTTAAAAACAGCATTTTTAAGATAACCATAAGATCGCCGCCTGCGCCAATAATCATAACTACTGCGATAAGCAACAGATAAAATGAATTTATATAAACGGAGATGATACACGGAATAATACCTAAAACAAGGCAAGGCATAACAGAGCCTAAAATATACGCACCTTTTTTGAGCGGATCACCGCAATAACAGTAGGGCGTTAGCTTGCTTACCATAAACCCGAATTCAATATTTTTGAATTTAGATTTTGAGCAAAGTCCCCAGGTGAGCCCGTGAATTCCCTCATGCACCACGATAAGAACAATAAATGCAATCCAAACATAAACAATACCGCTTAAAGAGATATCCAAGTTTTTCCCGTTTTTTGAGAAAAACCAAAAGCCGAACAAAACAATAAACGGAACGGCAAGAACGATTGCCATAACATTTGCAAAAACAATATCGATTATCCGATCCTTGCGCACATATCCTTTAAGGGATAGTTCTTCCGTGAGCTTATCAATGCGGTTTTTTCTGACTTTTTCCTTCTCGGTTAAAATTCGTTCCTTTTGTGACATCAACAATTTCTCCTTGAAGCCTATCTTTACACATTATCCTCAATCATTTTAAGGGCGGATGCTTTTCTATCGGCGATAAAACGTTTCCACTCGGTTGGATCAATAAACGGATTACCCTCGCATTTGCCGCTTTGAAGCGCTTCGAGTTTAACCTTTGTGTTGTTTTGACCGACATGGTTGCCAACGAAAACATCAACCGGAATATCCATAATTCTATCGCAGGTTTTAACAAAATCATCACGCTGAGAGAGAGGAAGTCCGCGTTCTTTCAAAAATTCAATGCCGATTTGTTTAAGACCTGCGCCGCCGAACATAGCCGCTTTATAAGTTTTGCCGTTTTCGGTTAAATCGAAGAAGAAAGAAACGGTGCCCAAGGTGTGACCGGGTGTTTCAAGAACAGAAATTTTGGTGTTTCCAAGCTCGATAACATCGCCTTCTTTAAGGTCGTGATCGGGTGTGAAGCCCTCGATATAGCGAATATCCTTAAAATTCAAAAATGTTTCGGCATTGCAGTATTTAAGCAAGCCCTCGGTGGCTCTTGTATGGTCGCCGTGGCCGTGAGAATGTATGATATATTTAATATCCTTTGGGTTAAAGCCGAGCATTTCGATCGATTCGATAATCCATTCAACATTTTTTTGATAGCCGGTATCGATAAGGATGAGTCCCTCACCGGTATCGATAAGATGACAAGATGCGGCAACATTGCCGACAAAATAAAGATTTCCTAAAATTTTTCCGGGTTTAATATCACTTTGCATTTTATATTTCCTCCTTAATTTTGCAAACATTGATCCACGAAATACCGTTTGAAATATCAAACAACTCCTGCGGGGAAAGTTTTACCGCGCTGTTATCGCTGCCGCAGGCGGGATAGACGAATTCAAACCTTTTGAGCGATTCATCAAGATAAACACTGACATCATCGTTTATTCCAAACGGACAAACACCGCCGACCTCGTGACCGATAAGAGCCGACACCTCATCAAAAGACAGCATTTTGGCTTTTTTGCCGAAAAACTGCTTATACTTTGAGTTATCGATTTTTGTATCTCCGGCAGTTACAACCATAACCGCCTTTTCATCAACCATAAAGGTCATTGATTTTGCGATATGGGCAGGGGCGGTATCAAGCGCTTTTGCGGCAAGCTCCACCGTGGCGGATGAAACGGTAAACACCTGCACCCTATCCCCGAATCCCTTGGCATCAAGATATGCCTTGGCTTTTTCAAACGACATTTTTTTATTCCCCTTTAAGCAAATTTGAAAGATAATCGGAAAGGCTTTCCCATTCTTCCATATATCCCGAAAGTTCCGCTTCTTCCGCTTCGATAAGCTCGGAAATTTCGGAAAGCTTTTGATAATCGACCGCGTTCTCGGAAAGACCGAGTTCTGTTTTAAGCCCTGCGATTTTTTCCTCGCAAAGCGCGATTTTTTCTTCAAGTTTTTCGATCTTTCGCTCGGTCCTTTGCCTTTCTTTAAGCGGACTTACATATTTTTGTTTAGCAGATTGCGGCTTCTTTTCTGCGCTTTTTTCGGGTGCGCTTTGAAGCGGCTGTGCATTTTCAAGACTCCTTTCATAATCAGCATAAGAATAAGGATAAAAAGTCACCTTATCGTTATCGAAAATCAGCAAGCTATCACAAAGCTCTTTTATAAAATATCGGTCATGCGATACGCAGATAAGGGATCCCTTATACTCTTTAAGCATATTTTCAAGTGCCTCTTTACCGACAATATCGGTATGATTTGTCGGCTCATCAAGGATAAGAAGATTAGGTCTTTTCTTGAAAATCTTGCAAAGTGCCAAACGAACACGCTCACCGCCCGACAAAACATCGGTGTTTTTGAAAACGGTTTCACCCGAGAACAAAAACGCGCCTAAATCGTTTCTTATTTCGGTTTCGGTAAGGGTTGGGAACTCCTCCCAATAGTCATCAAGAACGCTCTTTCCCGTTTTTCGTTCCGCCATTTGCTGATCGAAATAACCCTTATCAACATTATAGCCCCAATCAATATATCCGCTTTTAGGCGGGATAATACCCATAAGGGTTTTAAGAAATGTACTTTTGCCGAGACCGTTTCCGCCGATAATGCCGAGTTTTCTGCCTTTTTCGAGTGTTAAATTAACACTCGCTATAACCTTATCATAGCCGATTTCAAGGTCCTTTACCGAAAAGACGGTTGAGCCGGTTTCATAAGTCGGCTCGGTTCCGCCGTAAAAGGCTTTAAGATCGAATTCCTGCGGCGGCTCGATAATCTCCATTCTTTCAAGATATTTTATTTTAGACTGGACCATTTTTGCCTTTGTTGCTTTATAGCGAAAACGCTCGATCAGTTCGTTAAGCTTGGCAATTTCCTTTTGCTGCTCGATATAATCCTTTTTCTGTTTTTCATAATTCTGCTCTTTGACCGCGCGGAATTTAGTGTAATTTCCGACATAGCGCTTTATTCTGCCGCGCTCGATTTCATAAACGATTTCCGCGGTGTTATCAAGAAACATCTGGTCATGCGACACAGTTACAACGGCACAAGGATAGTTTTTGATATATTCTTCAAGCCATTTGACCGCCTGCATATCAAGATGGTTCGTCGGCTCGTCAAGAAGCAGAACATCCGGCTTTGAAAGAAGCAGCTTCATAAACGCGATTTTTGTTCGCTGACCGCCCGAAAATGCCGAAAGCGGTTTTTCCTTATCCTCTGCCGAAAAACCGAAATTTTTTATCATTGATTCAAGCTCACGCTGATAATATAGACCTCCGAGCAGTTTGAAATGCTCTTGCATATCGGCATACTTTTGCGCAAGCTCCGGCGAAGCGGAGGAATTTAACTGTTTTTCTGTTTCCTCAATATCGGCTTTAAGGCGAAGAAGGGGCAAAAATGCCTTATTCACCTCTTCAAACATTGTGGCGGAATTATCCGAAAATGTATGCTGAGAAAGGCGGCCGATGTTTATATCACTGCTTTTTGATACACCCTCGCCACTTGCGGGGTCGATATCAATATCGCCGGAAATAAGATTCAAAAGGGTTGTTTTTCCGCATCCGTTTCTGCCGACGATCGCAACCTTTTCCCTGTTTTTAACTTCAAAATGAATATCACGAAGAACCGTGTTTTCACCGAAACTTACGTTTCCTCCGTTTATACCGAAATACACTGTTTTTTTCTCCAAATCAGATAGTTTATATAATATTTTGCATAAGAGCGTGCACCGAACTGTTCAAAATCCGACTTTAGCCTGACGAAAATAATCCGAACCTGCCTGAAAATGCGACTTTTGGGTTTATTTTTGCCTTTCGGTTTTGACGGGCGCCAGCACGTCTGCAACCTCAAAACAAAAATCTCCTCCAAAATTCATCCTTTTCAGGTCGTA
>JAZUJA010000022.1:0-10174 GCA_045642495.1 Acutalibacteraceae bacterium | reverse complement strand
AGATGAATAAATTTGAAAAAGCTGAAATTAAAAATGTTGGATTTAGTTCTAATGATTTAATAACAACAAGTGGTGGTTTGCATACTGGTGATAAAATTCCGATAAATCCAGACAAAGAAATAGATGACCCGATTATTATTTGGTAACTAAAAATAAAAGCATCCAATATTGGATGCTTTTATTTTTTATACATCAAGTCTTATTATATCATCGAGTGTTTCGCGTTTAACCGCCAAATAGTCCTTTCCGCCGGAAAGCATTACAACACAAGGTCTTGCAACGCGGTTATAATTTGATGCCATTGAATATTGATATGCACCCGTAGTTAAGCAGGCAATATACTCCCCTCTTTTAATATCAGAAGGCATGAGAATATTCTCTCCTAAAATATCGCCGCTTTCACAACATCTGCCAACGACCGAGCAAGTCATATCGCGTTCATCTTCAGCGCGTGCAGCAGGTAGAAAAGTATATTTTGAACCGTAAAGAGCAAAACGCGGGTTATCGGTCATTCCGCCGTCAACCGAAACATAGTTTTTATATCCGGGTATTTTTTTAACAGTTCCGACTGAATAAACAGTCACACTTGAATCGGCAACAATGCTTCTGCCGGGTTCCATACAAATTTGCGGCAAATCAATATTAAGTTCAAGAACTTTTTTGTTTATATATTCTCCAACCTGCATAATATTTGCAGCAATATCAATTTCGGGATCATCATCGGTATAGCGAACACCGTATCCCCCGCCTATATCAAGAATTTCGGTAATAAACCCGAATTTTTCATTAATATCTCTGACAAATTCAAGCATAACATCAGCGGTCATTAAATATACATCGGAATCAAAAACCTGTGAGCCGATATGACAATGAAATCCTTTAAGGTTGATATTTTCAAGAGATAACGCAAGTTTTGTAATATCATCGGCTTGCCCTGTTACAATAGGAGAACCAAATTTAGAATCAACCTTACCGGTTGCAACCGCATCATAGGTATGCGGATCAATACCGGGCGTTATTCTTAAAATAACATTGCATTTTTTACCCATCTTACCGGCAATTCTATCTGCGACATATAATTCTTCTGAATTGTCAACAACAAAACACCCAACACCGACTTTTAGCGCTAATTCAATATCTTCATCAGTTTTATTATTTCCGTGAAATATTGAATTTTCCATCGGAAAACCCGCCTTAAAAGCGGTATAAACTTCTCCGGAGGATACAACATCAACACCAACGCCTTCTTCGCGCATTATCTCGTAAATGCGCTTAAAAGCACATGCTTTAGAAGCATAATATAAGTTTGCTTTATCTCCAAAAGCGGATTTTAAAGCATTAACATAGGTGCGGCACATTTTTCTTATTCTATCTTCATCCATAAGATAAAGCGGCGTACCGTATTTATCGGCAAGTGTGCAAACATCAACACCTGCTAATTGTAGTTTATTTTCTTTTGAAAAAGAAAGGTTTTCACATATTAAATCGTTTTTCATCTTAAAGCATTCTCTCTCTTAATTGATCGGGAGAAAGCGATGAAAGATCACAAGGTCTAACATCAAGGATTGAATAACATCCGATTTCTCCTCTGTTGTTCATACGGTTAATAGCTCTTGCAAGTGAAACTAAAACACTTGAAGTAAACTGCGGATTTGAATCAAGATTAAGCTTGAATTCAAATGTATGCGATTTTTCGTTAGAAAGGCCTGTTTTACCTGAACGAATAACCGAACCGCCGTGAGGCAATTCAGAATGGTTTTTCTGCATTTCTTCAAGAGAAATAAAGTTAACAGTTGTATTATATTCATCAAAGTAGTTAGGCATTTCTTTAATTTGCTTTTCAATAAGCGCTTTATCAGCACCTTCTTCTGCAACAACATAGCATACACGCTCATGCATATCACGGGCAGTAAACTTTGGAGTTTCACCGTTTCTGATTCTGTTCATAGCATCTTCAACAGGAACAGTGTACTGACGGGCATCAACAACACCGTCGATACGGCGAACAGCATCAGAATGGCCTTGACTTACGCCAACACCCCAGAAAGTATAAGTTTCACCAAAGGGTAAAATTGAAGAAGCATAAACTCTGGCAAGTGAGAACATTCCGGGATCCCAACCGGCTGAAATAATAGCAGTTTTACCGGCACTTTTTGCGGCTGCATCAGTTTTTCTGAAATGTTCGGGAATATGTTTATGCGTATCAAAAGAATCAATAACATTGAAATTTTCGGCTAAAACCGGTGTCATTTCGGGAAGATCGGTTGCAGAACCGCCGCAAATAATAAGAACATCTATTTTATCCTTAAAATCAAGAATTTGATCTGTTGAATAAACGGGAATTCCGGTTAATGTTTTAACTGTTTCAGGATCTCTCCTTGTAAAAACACCAACAATTTCTACATCGGGATTATGCTTTGCAGCACACTCAACGCCCTTGCCTAAATTTCCGTAACCGTAAATACCAATTTTCATAATAGCATAACCTCTTTTTATAATAAATTTTTATCTTTCATAATTTGAATCATATTTTTTTGTTTTTCTTCATCCATTGTTGTCAGCGGCAAGCGAAGAGAATTTTCGCATATTCCCATTGCGGCACATGCAGCCTTAACAGGAATAGGATTAACTTCACAAAACAGCGCTTCAACAAGTGAAAAATATTCAAGCTGAAGTGAAGCGGCTTTTTGAACATCACCTTTAAAATAAGAACTGCAAATAAGGGCGGTTTCTTTCGGGGCAATGTTTGAAAGAACGGAAATTACACCTTTTCCGCCAAGAGAAAGTATAGGAACGATTTGATCATCGTTGCCGGAATAAACATCTAAATCTTCCCCGCAAAGTGAAATTGTTTTTGCGATCTGTGATATATTTCCGCTTGCGGCTTTAAGAGCGCAAATTCTCGGATGTTTTGCAAGTTTTGCAACTGTTTCAGGAAGAAGATTGCAACCTGTTCTTGAAGGAACATTATATAAGATACATGGCTTTGTGGAAGCATCCGCAATAGCTGTAAAAAATTCATATAGTCCTTTTTGAGTAGTTTTGTTGTAATAAGGAGTTACAAGCAAACAAGCATCAACACCGACAGAGCAGGCATACTTTGTAAGATCAATAGCATACGCTGCATCGTTAGATCCGGTTCCCGCGATAACGGGCACTCTGCCGTTAACATAATCAACGCAAAACTTAATCGCTTCTCTGTGTTCTTCATCAGTTAGGGTTGAAGCTTCACCGGTTGTTCCTACAACAACAATAGCATTTATACCCTCTTCAATTTGCCAATCAATAAGTTTTTTGAATGATTCATAATCAATTTTATTATCCTTAAAAGGAGTAATAATCGCCGTGGCAGCGCCTTTGAAAACTGTATTTTTCATAAACTTTAACCCCATTTCCGAAAATAAAAAAGAGGCGCCGAATAAAATTATTACGGCAAGCCTCAAAAATTACACTTTATGTGAATTAAGGATAGCTCTCCGCATAAATGCGACAGCATAAAAGGTTTTTCCCAATATGCCAGCAAAATATTCGCCAAATATTTGCTTCGGCACCATTGCCTTTCACGGGCGGTTTAGGCAACCGTTTATTCCCGATACTAATCGTTGGTGCGCCTCTATCTGTTTGTTAGAATATCACATTGATATTTAGTTGTCAAGAAATTTATCAAAATTTTTTTAATTTACCAATTTGTGTTCCATCTTTCAGAATAAAAATCACTGATCTTATTATTTGATTTAAGTTCTTTCAAAGATGAATTTTGTTGTTTTTCATAAAGCATTTTATCAAACAAATCGTTATCAAACGGAATAGAAACAGCTTTATTATCAAGCCATGATGAAAGATAAGCGGCGTTGGATATTGACAGTTCATTTATTCCTTCAAATCCTGGAGAAATAAGCGGAGCATTATGCAAAATGTGATCCGCGAAATTTTGCAATATAACGCTATGTCCCCTTTTCATATTAAGCGAACTATCTTCAAAATATTCGTATTCTATTTTATCAAAATCAATATTGCTGTTTTTAATATTATCAATAACAGATTCTTTTAGAAGCCATAATTTAAGAATACCTGATTCAAGAACTATCTTTCCCAAAGAACCGACAATTTCAAGACGGTTAGTTCCGGGATATTCACCGGTTGAAGTTATAAAAGTACCGGTTGCGCCGTTTTTATATTTAGCGAAAATAGTTACTTCGTCTTCAACCTCGATATTATGATATTTTGATTCATTACAAAAAGCAGTTATGCTTTCGGGCATTCCGCAGATCCATTGCCAGAGATCAAGATTATGCGGTGCTTGATTCAAAAGAACGCCACCGCCCTCGCCTGCCCAGGTTGCACGCCACGAGCCAGAATGATAATAATGTTCTGTTCTGTACCAATTTGTAATAGTCCAGTTAGAACGCATAATTTCGCCTATTTTACCATCTTTAACAATTTCACGCGCCCTGATAAAAAGCGGATTTGTTCGTTGATTGAACATAATGCAAAAAGCTTTTCCGCAATTTTTAGCAACTTTATTTAACCTTATGGCCTTACTGCAGGAAATATCAATCGGTTTTTCAACTAATGTATGTAATCCGGATTTAAGTGTGTATTCGGCAATTTCAGAATGGAAAGGATGCGGTACTGAAATAATAACCGCATCTATTTCGCAGTTTTTTATCATTTCTTTATAATCTAAGTAATAATTCAAACCCTTGAATTCGTTTTTAACAAATGATAATCTATCGGGATTTATATCGCAGAGTGCAACAAGCCTTAACCCGTTAATATTTTCACCATAAATACACGCCGCGTGAGAGGATCCGATATTTCCAACACCTATTATACCGATTTTAATTTCCTGCATAATTTAAGCCTCTAAACGATTTATTTTGAAGTTCCGCCGTAAGATCCGTCAGTATCGGAAAAAACTGCTTCAACATTTTCTTTTCTTCTTGAAGTTTTAACACGCTTCATAAGTTCTTCGTAATAAAGGTCTTCATCAAAAGGAATGGAAACCTTTTTGCCGAGGAAACTTGAAAGATGCATGGCATTTGATAAAGTGAGTCCGTTAATACCCTCTCTGCCGTCAGCAACAAGCGGTTCATTTCTTAAAATATTAGCACCCCAAGCATTAACAACACCGACATGGGCCGGGTTTTCACCGTCTGTTTCAACCTCAACCTTTTTAACTTCCATTTTACCGAAAGCATTTTTAGAAGTTTTTGAAAATTCTTGCTCTGTCATAGCATATTCATAAAGCTCAATATCTTTTTTTGTTATAATCATTTGAGCTTTGTCAAGCTGAATTTCAAGACGGTTAGAACCGTGAGCATCGCCGGTTGTTGTTACAAATACACCAGTTGCACCGTTTGCAAATTCAAGATATGCCGTAACATCATCTTCAACTTCGATATCATGCCATTTGCCGTAATGAAGATGAGCCTCAACGGCAACCGGCATTCCGCAAAGCCACTGCAAAAGGTCAAGCTGATGGGGGCACTGATTAAGTAGAACGCCGCCGCCTTCACCGGACCATGTTGCGCGCCAAGCACCGGAATCATAATAATATTGAGGACGGTACCAATCGGTAATTATCCAGTTAACTCTTCTTATTTCGCCGTAAATCTTACTGTCAAGTAATTCTTTGATTTTTCTGTAAACACAATTTGTTCTTTGATTGAACATCATCGCAAAAACAACATCTTTGTTTTTATCTGCGCAGTCCATCATTTCTCTTGCCTGCTTTGTGTAAACACCGGCAGGCTTTTCAACCAAAACATGAATTTTGCGATTTAAGCATTCAATAGCATATTTAGCGTGATCATAGTGAGGAACACAAACCATACATGCCTCAATAAGTCCGCTATCAAGCATTTTTATAGCATCATCAAAATAATTTATCTGTTCGCCTAAATTCTTTTTTCCCCATTCAATTCTTTGGGGGTTTATATCAGCTATTGCAACAAGATCAAAATCAGGACATTTACCCTCGCAAAAATGCTGAGCATGTTTTGATCCCATATTACCGATACCAATTATACCGACTTTTATTTTCTTATCCATAATAAAATTCTCCTTATCTAAATCCACAAGATTTTAAGTAATCGTAACTTCTTTTAAGGCAATAAAACGGATCTTCACCGTAACACTTATCCTGCTCGACAAGCATATATTCAACACCCGATGACTCAGCCTTTTCGAAAACTCGGTCAAAATTTATATTACCTTCACCGATAACGGCAAAATAATTTGAAAAACTAACATCTAAAGCGGGTCTCATAACCGCATCTTTCAAGTGAATAATGGGAATTCTACCCTTGAATTTTTCAATATAATATGCAGGATCAGCGCCGCCCATCTGAATCCAATATGTATCAAGAATAAAATTCATTTCACGCGGCGAAAAATCCTCTGCCAACTGATCAATAACAAGGTTACCGTTAGAAAGTTTTTTGAATTCTCTGTTATGATTATGGAACATAAACTGTTTACCGGAAGCGGTTATTTTCTTGATAATATCAGTATAAACCAACTTAAACTGTTCATAATCCGAATCATCCGGAGCGTTAAACTTAAAAGAACCAAGACCAATATTATCGCAACCGAATTCGGAATGTGATTTTATAACATCATCAAGCTTTTCTTTCAAGTAATCAGGCTTTGTATGGGTGCAAACACATTTTAGTCCGTTCTTTTTAAGTTCATCTCTAAGCCAAGCTCCTTCAAAATCACAGGAAGCCGAAACTTGAACAGTTTTATAACCGATATCGGCAATTTTTTTAAGTGTTTCGCTAAAATCCTCAAGTGTTTGACAACTGTCTTTAACAGTATATAACTGAGCACCGATCTGCATAATAAAATTCTCCTTAAATAAGTTCCTTAAAGGCATTGCAAGCGGCATCAAAAGCAGTGTTGTTATCGGGATAACTATATTTACCTATTCCACTTGTATTTCCGTTTTCCTCAAGTTCTTTAAGTCCGTCAAACACAGCCAAGTGCGGTTCGATAGTAAAATCTTTTCCGCCCATTCGCATATAATCGGAAACGATATCTTTAACATTTCCGATACCCTTTCCTGCAGGAACAACGTTTCCGTCTGCAAGAGCATCTTTTATATGCAAATACTTAACATAAGGGTTAAGCATTTTCCAAGCCTTTGCTGTATCAACGCCGCACTGAACAAAATTTGCAGGGTCAAAAATAGCACTAACAAGCGGCAACTGTTCATAAATTTTAAGGCAGCGTTCAGCGCTATCACCGAATATTCCTTTTTCATTTTCGTGGCAAGGGGAAATTCCCGCCATAACGGTCATTTCAGCCATTTTTCCGACCTTTTCGATAACTTCCTGCTCATAATCATCGAAATTTTCGGTTTTATCAATTCTAAAAGAGAAAAATCTTAAATTTTGAGCACCTAAAATGTTGCCGACTTCAAGAGTATGTTTAAGTTTTTCCAAATGAGCATCAAAATCATCATAAATTTTGATTTTTCCGATTGGTGAACCCAAAGACCAAACAATAAGTCCGGCGTCGTCCATTTTCTTTTTTATTTCTTTTGCAGTTTGAATTGAAATATCAGAGCAGGTTTCACCCTCGATTTTTCTGATTTCAAGACCGTTTAATGAATTTCTCTTCATTGCTGCGATCTGTTCATCAATGTTTTTACTTGCCTCGTCTGCGAAAGCAAAAATATTAACGTTTTTCATATATTAAACCCCCGAATATGCACTAAATCCGCCGTCGATAGGAACTGTAACACCGGTTACAAAGCCGGATTTTGTTTCATCAAGCAACCATTCAACAGTGCCTAACAGTTCTTCGGCCTCACCAAATCTGCCCATAGGTGTTGAACGAATGATTTTTTCGGTTCTTGCCGTCGGTGTGCCATCTTCATTAAAAAGAAGAGCTTTATTTTGATTAGTTACAAAGAAACCGGGCGCAATCGCGTTTACCCTTATTCCCTGTTTGGCAAAATGAACAGCTAACCACTGTGTGAAATTGGAAACGGCGGCTTTAGCAGCAGAATATGCCGGAATTTTGGTAAGCGGTCTGTAAGCGTTCATTGAAGAAATATTCAATACACAGCAGCCTTTCCTTCCGAGCATATCAGCCATAAATACCTGACTTGGCATTAAAACACCTTTAAGATTGAGGTCAAAAACAAAATTAAATCCCTTTTCTTCAATATTAAAGAAAGTTAGAAAATCGTTTTCGGTTTCATCACCTGCTTCATATTCCTCATGAAGAGTTGTACATTTTGGATTGTTTCCACCTGCACCGTTTATGAGTATATCGCATTTTCCGATATCTTTTAACACGGATTTATGAACCTGCTCAATACTTTCTTTATCAAGACAGTTGCAAACATAAGCAAACGCTTTATATCCCTTTGCGTTTATTCTATCAGCAACAGCATTAACTGCGGTTTCGTTTATATCAAGAAGAGCAACTGTATTTCCCTTTTCTGCGAAATATTCGGCAAAACCCGAGCATAAAACGCCGCCTGCACCTGTTATAACAATGTTTTTACTCATTTTAACCCCTCCGTTTTTTCAAGAGCTTCAAAAAGTCCTGCGATATATGTAGCACCCAACGCTCTGTCATACAATCCGTAACCGTATCTGCCCTTTTCACCCCAAATCATTCTGCCGTGATCGGGTCGAACATATCCGTCAAATCCGTTTTTAACAAGAGCCTTTGCAATACCGAACATATCAATACTTCCGCATTCGGTAGGATGACCGACTTCATAGAACTGCTTTTCGCCTGTATGTTTAATGTTTCTTAAATGCAAAAAGTGAATTCTATCTGAAAACTCATCTGCCATTTTAACAAGGTCATTATCCTTATCAGCACCTAATGAGCCGGTACAAAATGTAAGACCGTTATTTGTTTCATCAACAATTTTCAAAAATCTTTTAAGATTAGTTTCATTTGTGATTATTCTCGGTAAACCGAACATTCCCCATGGCGGATCATCCGGGTGAATAGCCATATTAACTCCGCATTCTTTAGCAACGGGAATAACGGCAGACAAAAATGTTTCAAGATTACCCCAAAGCTTTTCTTCGGATATATTTTCATATTCACTTAAAAGTGAGCCAAGTTCATCCTTTGTGTAGCTTGCATCCCAACCGGGAAGACTTAAATCGCCTTTTTTAGGATCCATTTTAAGGACTGTATTATGATCATAACATAGTGAGTTTGCACCGTTTTTATGCGGATGTTCAAGTTCGCTTCGAAGCCAATCAAAAACCGGCATGAAATTATAACAAATGCACTTAACACCGTTTTTTCCGAGTCTTCTGATATTTTCACAATAATTATCTATCATTTGAGCAGCATTTTTGTTGCCGAGTTTAATATCCTCGGGAACGGGTACGCTTTCAACAACCTCAAAAGAAAGATCGTTTTTTTGAGCTTTGTTTTTAATGTCAAGAATTGAAGCTTCGCTCCAAACGCCGCCGGGTTTTACATCGTAAACTGCAGATACAATACCCGTCATAGCGGGAATTTGGCTGATTTTTTCAAGTGTTACCGGATCGTCATCGCCATACCATCTAAAAGTTAATTTCATATTATCACCTCAATATATTATCAATGTTTTTATAACATATTTTTTCAGCAAGTTTTATAGCGCTTTCTTCATAGAAAAGATCTTTTTCAACAAGCTCACCCAAATAGTCGCAAAGAATTCTTCTGAAAAAGTCATGCCGCGGATACGAAAGAAAGCTTCTTGAATCGGTTAACATTCCCAAAAATTCACCAAGGCAGGAGTTTTCGGCAATTATATTTAATTGAGCCTTTATTCCCCTTCTGTGATCACAGAACCACCATGCGGCACCGAGTCTGACCCTCGGAAAAGATCCGCATACAGTGGCATATTTTGCAGCGCAGGATTCATCGAGTGTGTATATAATCGTTTCAGGAAGTCCGGAATTTGAATTTGCCAAATCTAAAAATTTGATAAGTGATACGGCATCAATCGAATTTCCGATATTATCAATGCCGCAATCTTTTCCAACCGAATTGTATATTGCCGAATTTGAATTTCTGCGAACATTAAGATGCAACTGCATTACAAGGTCATTTTCTTTATAAAGTTTACTTAAATAAAGATATAAATTGCCTATAAGACCTAAGTAGCCTTTTTCATAAGTTCCGTTTAGAATAGATTTGAATG
>JAZUJA010000021.1:0-26895 GCA_045642495.1 Acutalibacteraceae bacterium | reverse complement strand
ATTCCTTTAACGGTGTTGAAGATTCTTATGCAATTCAGGCAGGTCGTGAGATAAGAATTATTGTTAAACCTGAGGTTGTAAGCGATGATCAAATGGTTCTTATCGCTCATGAAATAGCAGAAAAAATTGAAGGCGAGCTTGAATATCCGGGTCAGATCAAGGTTAATCTTATCCGTGAAAATCGAGCTGTTGATTATGCAAAGTAAAACAAAAAACTCCCGAAAGGGAGTTTTTTTGTGGATTTTTTAATGAGCCTTCTTGACTTTACAATTCAAAAATGTTATTATTAAAAAGATTTAACATGAGGTGCGAAAATTGACTCGTTTATCAAATAAATATGAATTTTATCGCCGTCTTTTGGTACTTGCGATTCCTATGATGATTCAGCAGGGTATAACAAATTTTGTTAACCTGCTTGATGGTATTATGGTCGGTCGCCTCGGTACAACACAAATGACCGGTGTTGCGGTCGCCAATCAGATGGTTTTTATAGTAAACCTTTGTATTTTCGGATCGGTTACCGGTGCCGGAATTTTTGCCGCACAGTATTTCGGCAAGGGCGATTTTGAAAATCTAAAAAACACTTTTAAGTTTAAGCTTATTTTCAGCTTTTTGATGACCGGTATATTATGTCTGCTTATTTTTGCTTTCGGTCAAAATTTTGCTTCTATTTATCTAAAAGGTGAGGGCAGTAAGGCTGATGCACAAGCTTCCCTTGATTATGCGGTTCGGTATATAAGGATAATTTTAATAGGTATGATTCCTTATGCCATATCGCAAAGCTTTTCAAGTTCACTTCGTGAAACAAATAATTCCGTTGTTCCGATGATTTCGGGTATTATCGCGGTTTTTGTTAATTTGGTTCTAAACTATTTGCTTATTTTCGGTATGCTCGGTTTTCCGAAACTCGGTGTCCGGGGTGCCGCTATCGCAACCGTTGTTTCAAGATTTGTTGAACTTGTCATCCTTATCGGATACACGGTTAAAAATAAACTTAATTGTCCGTTCTTTAACGGTGCATTCAAAACACTTAAAATTCCGCTTTCACTTGTTAAAAATATAACCGCAAAAAGTGTTCCGCTTATGGCTAATGAAACGCTTTGGGCAGTCGGCATTGCGCTTTTCGATCAAAGTCTTTCACTAAAAAGTCTTGATGTTGTTGCGGCGCTTAATATCAGTGATACATTTTTTCGCTTTTTCTCTGTTTCGTTCCATGCGCTTGCGGGCGCTATCGGAATTATTGTAGGGCAGGAGATTGGCGCCGGAAACGAAAAAACTGTTATGTCAACCGCTAAAAGACTAATAAGCTTTCAGTTGATTTTCAGCATTTTTATTGGTATTCTGTTCGGTATTGTTTCACGCTTTATACCCGCTCTTTATAACACCACCGATTCTGTCAGATCGCTTTCATATTACTTTATGATTGTAACTGCCGTTTGGATTCCGCTTGATTCTTTTGCGCTTGCTTGTTATTTTGTTATTCGTTCGGGCGGCAAAACACTTGTTACTATGATATTTGATAGCGGCTTTGAATGCCTTGTTGCTTTGCCAACGGTATTTTTGCTTGTCAGATATACTTCACTTGCCATCGTTCCGATATATGCTATCGCGATGGGAGCAACCATTATTAAAGATGTTGCAGGATATATTCTTGTAAATAAAGGTCATTGGATAAAAACACTGTAAAGGAGAATAATTGAATTGGCTCAGATCAAACTTCAGTATTTACCTAAAAAGAAACCTATTTCCATAAATCATACAGCCGCAAGAGGAGCGGATTATAAAAATGTAACTATCCACATGCACGGACATGAAGAGTTGCTTTTTATTAAAGGAAAATCTCTTTGTGAAAGGGCGAATAACGGAACACGGTTTCAGGTTCAGGCCCCGGCGCTTCTTCTTAACCATGCAGGAACATATCACGAGCTTCTTTCGGTTGAATACGATACATATAAAAGCGATGTTCTTTTCTTTCAATATGAGTTTATAAAGGATGTTTTGCTTAAATTTGAAGATACAAAAAAGCTCTTTGAGGGCGACTGTGTTCTTGTTCCGCTTACTCAGGCCGAAGCAAAGGTTGTTGAGCAGTATTATGATCTTATAGAAAAAGAGTCAACCAATCTTTATGTTATGGAGGGATTGCTTATAGCCCTTCTTAACAAAATGTGCCACATGAAGCAAAGTGATAACGCAAAATGCTTTGTTTCACATAATAACTATGTTTTTGATATTATTAAAGAGATAACTCAAAGCCCGGAAGAAAACTATTCGCTTGAACAATGGGCATTTAAGTATAATATCAGCCGCAGTAAGCTTAAAAGCGATTTTCTTACAGTTACGGGCAGCACACCGAAAAGCTTTTCTTTCGAGGTTAAGCTTCATAAGGCGGCATCACTTCTTCGCGATAAAAACTCTAATGTAAGTGAAGTTGCTTTCCTTTGCGGATTTTCAAGTGTAAGCCACTTTATTTCTTCTTTCCGCAAGTTTTTCGGCATAACGCCAAAGCATTATCAAAGCGAACAGCAAAGGTTAAAAAGCGAAAAATAAAAAACAAAAGAGGCGAACTTCGGTTCGCCTCTTTTTGGGTTTATCGGTTTATTTTAGTTTTTTCAAACAAAAATCATTCATCGGGCATATATCGCAGTGCGCAACACGCGCGGTGCAAATATCCCTGCCGAAAAGAACGGTGCGGTGGCAAAAGTCGTTCGATTTTTGCGGGTCTAAAAGTTTTCGCATTTCGGTTTCAACTTTAAGCGGATCCTTGGTTTTAACCAAACCCAAACGGTTACAAAGTCTTATAAAATGCGTGTCTGCAACAACGGCGCTTTTTTTATAAATATCGCCGCAAACAAGGTTTGCCGTTTTTCTGCCAACACCGGGCAGAAGTGTTAACTGCTCAATCGTGTCCGGCACAACGCCGCCGAATTTTTCACAAATCATTTTGCCGATGCCAACAAGGTCTTTTGCCTTTGTCTTATAAAGTCCGCAGGATTTAATAAGCTCTTCAACACTTGATATATCAGCTTTTGCCATAGAAGCGGCATCGGGAAATCGGGCAAAAAGTGCGGGAGTAACAATATTAACACGCGCATCAGTGCATTGCGCCGAAAGCCGTGTTGCAATAAGCAACTGAAAAGCATCGGTATATTGAAGCGAGCAAATTGCCTTAGGATAAAGTTTTTCAAGTGCCGCAACGGCTTTTGCCGCTGTTTCCGCCTTACGCACGGGAAATATCTCCGAGCTTCATATCTCCGCTTTTGATCCAGCCGAGCTTTCGCATGGCTTCGCTTATCGCAAGCGTTACAACAGCGGGAAGAATAAAGTGCATAACGATAATAAGCAACACGGCAACACCGCCCGATGTGCCATCCTCGATCATTGCGGCATAAGCGGAGAATTGACCGACAAGACCGGCAGAGCCCATACCGGAGCCAACCGGATTGCTTACCATTTTGAAAACAGCACTTGAAATCGGACCCAAAACGGCGCTTGAAAGAATAGCGGGCAGCCAGATAAGCGGATGCGTAACGATGTTAGGCACTTGAAGCATTGATGTTCCGAGTCCTTGTGCGATAAGACCGCCCATTTTATTTTCGCGATAACTTGCAATAGCGAAGCCGACCATATTGCAACAGCAACCAACGGTGGCGGCACCTGCCGCAAGTCCCGTAATTCCCATTGAAATGCCGATTGCGGCAGAAGAAATAGGAAGCGTTAAAATCATACCCATAATAACCGAAATTGCGATTCCGCCTAAAATCGGATATGCTTCAACATTTATATTAACAAGGTTTCCAAGCCATTTCATAGCATAGGAGATATAGGGGCCGACAAGATATCCTGCCGCGGCTCCCACAGTAATACAGCAAAGAGGAGTGAGGATTATTTCAAGTTTTGTTTTTCCGGAAACCAACATTCCGATTTCAATGGCAATATAAGCCGCGATAAATGCGCCGAGCGGCTCTCCGGGAGCGCCGAACTTAAAGGCCTCTATTGCAAAATTCGGGAAAGCGCCGATCATTCCGCAAACTGCGGCGGAAACGGTTGTAAGCGGTGATGCTTTAAGTTTCATCGCAACGCCGACGCCTATTCCGGCACCGGTAATGGTTTTTGCGGTGTTTCCGATCGCAATCGCATATTTGCCGATAAACGAAGCGTCACCGATAAGTGAGCCGATTTGGCAAATTATCGTTCCGATAATAAGCGTGGAAAACAATCCGTAGGCCATACCCGAAAGTCCGTCAATGAATAGTCTGTTAAGATATTTTTTTATCATAAAAAAATCCCCCTTTATATTAAAAAATAATGTCTAATTATAAGATGGAATAAGAATTAAGTCAAGTATATTGTTGAAAATAATCATTTATTGTGCTATAATTGGAACAGGTGATTTTTATGACAAAGGTATATCTTGTAAGACATTGTGAAACACAGGGGAATATCAAGCATATTTTCCAGGGGACAACCGATTGCGATATAAGCGAACTCGGCGAAAAACAGTTGAAATGCCTTGAAAATCGATTTAATTCAATAAGTGTTGATAAAATTTATTCAAGTCCTCTTATTCGGGCGTATAAAACCGCACTTGCCGTTAAGGGAGAACGTGATATTCCCATTATTGTTAGGGAAGATTTGGTTGAGCTTTACGGCGGCGTTGTTGAAGGCAAACCGTTTGAGGATGCTTTCCGCGAGATCCCGATTTTATTTGAACAATGGACAAAGCATCTTGAAGATTTTGCGCCCGAAGGCGGCGAAAGTATGAAAGCGGCTTATGAAAGAATGGTTAAAGCATTCAAAGAAATTGTTGCCGAAAACGAAGGAAAAACCGTCGCCATAACATCTCACGGCGGCGCGTTTAAGGCGCTTATGTCTTATCTTGCGGCAGGGGATATAAAGGTTATAAACGATCTTCCTTGGTGCGCAAATACCGATGTTTCGCTTTATGAGGTTGACGGAGATGATATCAAAACCGTATTTTCTTTCGATCATTCTCATCTGCCGGAAGAATATTTGCCTTCCGCAAGCAAGGTTACAAGTTATTTGAAGGAATGATAAAATGAAAATTATGTCGGTCGATCTCGGCAAGGCAAGAACGGGCATTGCGATAAGTGATGAAAGTTTGCAATTTGCCTTCCCGAAAGAGGTTATAACGGAATATAATTCCGATAAGCTTGTTGAAAAAATATCCGATTTGGCTCACAGCCTTGAAGCATCACGCATTGTGGTCGGTTTGCCTGTTAATATGGACGGCACGATCGGTGACAGAGCGAAAGAATGTCTTATAATAGCTCAGCAAATCGAACAGGTAAGCGGAATTGAGGTTGTGATGCAGGATGAACGCGGAACAACCGTCACGGCGCATAATTATTTAAGCGAAAATAATGTTCGCGGAAAAAAGCGCAAGCAAACGGTTGATGCCGTAGCGGCGGTTATCATCCTTGAAGATTATCTTCGCTCACTTTAGCCTGACGAAAATAATCCGAACCTGCCTGAAAATGCGACTTTTGGGTTTATTTTTGCCTTTCGGTTTTGACGGGATTTAATATGAATTTATAAAAGGAATGGGTGACCGTTCCTTTTTGCTTTTTCATAATAATAAAGTTTTTGTTTACAATATAAAATAAATGTCGTAAAATAGAGCTATATATTCAGTTTTGGAGGAAAAGACTTTGCCAAGCGAAAAAATAGTTGTTAAAGGTGCAAGTGAGCATAACCTTAAAAACATAGATGTTGAGATCCCGCGCGATAAACTTGTTGTTTTCACGGGACTTTCCGGCAGCGGAAAATCATCACTCGCGTTTGATACCATCTATGCAGAGGGACAGAGAAGATATGTTGAATCTCTTTCTTCTTATGCAAGGCAGTTTTTGGGACAGATGGAAAAACCGGCAGTTGATACTATTGACGGACTTTCTCCCGCTATATCCATTGACCAGAAAACAACCTCCAAAAACCCGCGTTCAACCGTTGGAACGGTTACCGAAATTTATGATTATTTCCGCCTTTTATTTGCCCGTGTGGGTGTGCCGCACTGCCCGATTTGCGGTAAAGAAATCAGTCAGCAGTCAACCGATCAGATAATCGATACGGTTATGAAACTCGATGAGGGCACTAAAATTCAAATTCTTTCTCCCGTTGTTAAAAACCGCAAGGGTACACACGAAAAGGAATTTGAAAGGGCAAAAAAATCCGGTTTTGTCCGTGTTCGTGTCGATGGAAATATATATGATCTTTCAGAAGAAATAAAGCTTGAAAAAAATAAAAAGCATTCGATTGAAGTTGTGGTTGACCGTATCGTCATAAAACCCGATGTTCGTTCCCGCCTTGCCGATAGTATCGAAACCGCCGTAAATCTTTCGGGCGGTCTCGTGTCTGTTGATGTTATCGGCGGCGAGGAAATGGAGTTTTCCCAAAGCTATGCTTGCGATGAGCATGGCATCAGTATTCCAGAACTTACGCCCACAATGTTTTCGTTCAACAGTCCCGTCGGTGCATGCCCCACCTGCACGGGTATCGGCGTGTTTATGAAAATAAATCCCGCCCTTCTTATAAGCGATGAAACAAAATCCTTGCTTGAAGGATGTATTCATGCGTCCGGTTGGGGTGTTAATACATGGTTTAATCCCGATGCGGGGCAGATAGCGCAAATGTATTATGAAGCTGTGGCGGACTATATCGGCTTTGATATAAACACTCCGTGGAAAGATATTCCGCAAAAAGGCAGAGATGCTGTTCTTTTCGGCACGGGCGATGCAAAACTTAAACTTAAAAGGCATACGATGTTCGGCGGCGGAACTTATTACGGTGAGTTTGAAGGCGTTGTCAACAACCTTGAACGCCGTTATAAAAGTACAAAAAGCGATTATTCGCGCGAAGAAATTGAAAGTTATATGACCGAGAGCGACTGTCCGGATTGCCACGGAAAACGCTTAAAACCCGAATATCTTGCAGTAACGGTCGGCGGCAAAAACATAAGTGAGCTTTGCGATATGTCGATAACCGAAATAACGGAATTTGTGAATAACCTTTCTTTCGGAAAACGCGATGAAATGATCGCAAAACCTATTCTTAAAGAGATAAAGGCGCGCCTTTCTTTCCTTTCAAGTGTCGGCCTTTCATATCTTTCGCTTTCCCGTTCGGCAGGCACACTTTCGGGCGGTGAGGCTCAGAGAATTCGTCTTGCAACACAAATCGGCTCTGCGCTCTGCGGCGTTCTTTATATCCTTGATGAGCCGTCAATCGGTCTTCATCAAAGGGATAACGATCGCCTGCTTAAAACCCTTATGGATCTGCGTGACCTCGGAAACACAGTTATTGTTGTTGAACACGATGAGGATACCATGCGTGCCGCCGATTATATTGTAGATATCGGCCCCGGTGCCGGTGTTCACGGCGGAAAGGTTGTGTTTACGGGCACTCCCGATGAGCTTCTCTCCTGCAAATCTTCTATAACGGCGGACTATCTTTCGGGCAGAAAGAAAATTCCCGTTCCGTCTAAGCGCAGAGAGGGCAACGGTAAATTTTTAACCGTTCGCGGCGCGGCGGAAAACAATCTTAAAAATATAGATGTTGAAATTCCTCTCGGTGAGTTTGTATGCGTAACCGGTGTTTCGGGAAGCGGCAAGTCATCCCTTGTTAACGATATTATATATAAGGTGTTGGCTTCAAAGCTAAACCGCGCTAAAACCATTCCCGGCAAGCATAAATCAATCGAGGGAATAGAAAATCTTGATAAAATAATATGCATTGATCAGTCCCCGATAGGCAGAACGCCGCGCAGTAACCCCGCAACATATACGGGCGTTTTTTCGGATATCCGTACTCTTTTTGCCAACACAAAAGAAGCAAAGGCAAAGGGATACAGCGCAGGCAGATTTTCTTTCAATGTTAAAGGCGGCAGATGTGAAGCTTGCTGCGGTGACGGTATCCTTAAAATCGAAATGCATTTTCTCCCCGATATTTATGTTCCCTGCGAGGTATGCGGCGGAACAAGATATAATAAAGAAACTCTTGAGGTAAAATACAGAGGCAAAAGTATATACGATGTTCTTGAAATGACCGTTGAAGAGGGAATGCACTTTTTTGAAAATCACGAAAAGATTTACAGAAAACTTCGCACCCTTTACGATGTTGGACTCGGCTATATCAAAATCGGTCAGCCTGCAACAACACTTTCGGGCGGTGAGGCGCAAAGGGTTAAGCTTGCAACCGAGCTTTCAAAGCGTTCGACCGGCAAAACGGTTTATTTGCTTGATGAACCCACAACGGGACTTCATACGGCAGATGTTCATCGCCTTATTGAAGTTTTGCAGCAGTTAGTTGAAGGCGGAAATACCGTTCTTGTTATCGAGCATAACCTTGATGTTATCAAAACCGCCGATCATATTATCGATTTAGGTCCCGAGGGCGGCTCGGGCGGCGGAACGCTTGTATGTTCGGGAACACCTGAGAAAATTGCCAAATGCAAAAAATCGCATACCGGCGTTTTCCTTAAAAAGATGCTATAATTTACACATTATTCATCATTAAGCGGTTCAAGTTTGCTAAAATGATGAAAATTGGGGAAGGTGAAGATACTTGTTCGGATATGTCAGAGTCAGCAAGGGCGAAATGAAAATTCTTGATTATGATTTTTATAAATCCGTTTATTGCTCACTTTGCAAAAAATTAGGAAAAAGCTATGGTATTCTTTCCCGTTTCACATTAAGCTATGATTTCACATTCCTTTCGGTTCTTAATATTTCACTTTCCGATTCCTGCCCGACTTTCAAAAAAGGCAGATGCGCATTTAATCCTCTTAAAAAATGCAATTATTGCTCGGCAAGGGATACGCTTGATTATCCCGCGGCTTCTGCAATGATTATGCTTTATTATAAAATCCTTGATAATATCGAAGATAGTAAGGGTATTAAAAAAATCGGATATAAAATCATTCGTCCGCTTTTTGCCCGTGCGCATAAAAAGGCGGCGGCAGATTTTCCGCAAACCGAAAAGGCGGTCGCTGAGTATATTTCGGCACAAACCGCCCTTGAAAACAGAAACGAAAATCAAATTGATGCCGCGGCAGACCCAACGGCAAAGGCGCTTTCGGTGATTTTTGCCGATTGCTCAAATAATGAAAATCAGCGCCGTGTTTTATCTCGACTCGGCTATTGCATAGGCAGATATATTTATCTGCTTGATGCTGCTGTTGATTTTGAAAAGGATAGAAAAAGCAAAAACTATAATGTGCTTTGCAATAATTTTTCCGATAGGGAAGCGGCACTTGAAAAGGTTAAACCTCAGCTTTATTTTTGCATAAATGAGGCTAAGTGTGCTGCCGAACTGTTAGATGTTAAACGGCTCAAAAACATTATTGATAATGTTATATATTTAGGACTTGAAGATACATTTATAAAGGAGTTATCAAATGAACAATCCGTATGAAGTTCTCGGCATTTCAAGAAATGCAACAGATGACCAGGTTAAAGATGCTTACCGAAAACTTGCCAGAAAGTATCATCCCGATAATTATCAAAACAATCCGCTTTCGGATCTTGCATCGGAAAAGATGAAAGAAATAAATGAAGCGTATGATACCATTATGAATGAGCGCCGAAGCGGTTCTTCGTCCTCTTCGGGTTACTCGGGAGGAACATCCTTTCCCGAGGTTCGCTCGCTTATAAATTCCGGCCGTCTTGAACAGGCGCAAGAGGTGCTTGACGGTGTTCCGATCGAAAAGCGAAACGCCGAATGGTATTTTCTTAACGGAACCGTGCTTCATAGAAGAGGTTGGTTTGATCAGGCATACACTTCCTTTGCAACGGCCTCGCGTATGGATCCTAACAATGCCGAATACCGTGCGGCTCTTCAAAACGCTTCAAGACAAATGGGTAATCAGTATAATCCTTACCGTTCTTACGGCGGCAGTGAATGCGGCGTATGCGATATGTGCCAGGGACTTATCTGTGCTGATTGTCTTTGCGAAATGTGCGGTGCAAACCTTTGTCCCTGTATAGGTTGCAGATGATGAAAAAAAGCGCAAAAATAACGATGAGCGCGTCCATTGCCGCTTTAAGCGTTGTTGCAATGCTGCTTTCGTATTTTCCTTATTTCACCTATGCTGTACCCGCTTTTTCGGGGCTTTTCATCATGGTGGCTCTTATCGAAACGGGTGCCGCTTATGCCTTGGGCGCTTATGTTGTCAGCGCTTTGCTGGCGCTTTTGATTTGCGAAAAAGAATCCGCGGTACTTTATTTGTGTCTTTTTGGGTTTTATCCTGTTTTGAAAGCGGTGCTCGAAAAAATGCGTAAGCCCGTTTTAGAATGGATAATAAAAATGTTGGCGCTCAACGCTTCAATATTTGTTTCTTATCTTATTGCGTCCTTTGCTTTCGGTATTTCTTATTCCGATTTAGGTGAGCTGATGAGATACGGTGCAATCGTGTTTGTTGCGCTTTGCAATATCGTGTTTGTACTTTATGATATTGCGGTTTCGCGCGTTGCGATGTTTTATATGGCAAGACTTCATCCGCAGATAAATAAAATATTTCAAAAGTAAATCGCATTGAGTGGTTTACTTTTTTTGTGTTTTATAGTAGAATATATCTAATAACTGAAAATAGGGGGGAAGAGTTTGAAAAATGTTGTTATAATCGGCGGCGGCGCGTCAGGACTTATGGCGGCAATATCCGCCGGAAAATCGGGTGCGGCGGTAACCGTTCTCGAAAAAAACGATCGCCCCGGCAAAAAACTTATGATAACCGGCAAGGGCAGATGCAATGTAACAAATAACAGCGATAATTCTTCCCTGATTAAAAACACGGTTCACGGCGGCAAATTTCTTTATTCCGCATTTTCCGCTTTTTCTTCGCAGGACACTATTTCGTTTTTTGAAAACTGCGGTGTGCCCCTTAAAACCGAACGCGGAAACCGCGTTTTCCCCGTTAGTGATAAGGCAGTAAGTATTGTTTATGCTTTAACGAATGAAGCACAGAAATATGCAAAAATCGAAAAGGCAACGGCTGATAAATTTATATTGGTAAACGGAAAAATAACCGCCGTTAAGTCAGGCAGCAAAATTTACCCTGCCGATAGCGTTATAATAGCTACCGGCGGAAAATCCTATCCGCTTACCGGCTCCACGGGGGACGGTTATGCCTTGGCGCAAAGCTGCGGTCATACGGTAACACCGCTTTTTCCGTCACTCATCGGTCTTCGGGTTCACGAGGGATTTTGTACTGCCCTTTCGGGACTATCTCTTAAAAATGTCACTCTTTCTCTTTTTCAAAGCGGAAAAAAGAAACCGATTTATAAAGAACTCGGCGAAATGCTTTTCACCCACACCGGTATATCTGGTCCGCTTTGCTTAACGGCGTCCGCCTTGATCGGCGATATTTCAAAGAATGATTATTATGTTTCGGTGGATCTTAAACCCGCGTTATCCGCCGAGCAGCTTGATAAGCGCATTTTGCGGGATTTTTCGGAAAACAGCAATAAGGATTTTATAAACTCTCTCTCCGCATTGCTTCCAAAATCTCTTGTTCCGGTTATTGTTAAACTTTCGGGAATTCCCGGCAATACTAAGGTTAACCAAATTTCTAAAACACAAAGGGAAACTCTTGTTTCTGTTCTTAAAAATTTAACACTTCATATAACGGGATTTGAAGATTTCGATTCTGCCGTTGTAACAAGAGGCGGCGTTTCCCTTAAAGAAATAAATCCCTCGGATATGCAGTCAAAAATCGTTCCCGGCCTGTTTTTTGCAGGCGAAGTTATGGATGTTGATGCCCTTACGGGTGGATTTAATCTGCAAATCGCCTTTTCAACCGGCTATCTTGCCGGAATAAATGCGGCTAAATGAAAGGAAGAAAAATATGATTTCTATCGCACTTGACGGTCCTGCCGGCGCAGGAAAAAGCACAGTTGCAAAAATGGTTGCAAAAAAACTCGGTTTTATTTATGTTGATACCGGCGCGCTTTACAGAACGGTCGGTCTCGCGTTCAGCAAAAAGGGGTATTCAACCGAGCTTAACTGTGATATCGAAGCAGAACTTAAAGACATTTCCGTCACTCTTAAATATATTGACGGTGTTCAGCGCGTTTTCTTAAACGGTGAGGATGTTTCCGATAAAATCAGAACAAATGAGGCATCTATGATGGCTTCCGCTGTTTCGGCAAAGCCGCCCGTTCGCGCTTTTTTGCTTGAAACTCAGCGTTCCCTTGCCAAAACAAATAATGTTCTTATGGATGGCAGAGATATCGGCACGGTGGTTTTACCCGATGCAACTGTTAAATTTTTCGTCACCGCATCTGCCGAAACACGCGCCAAGAGAAGACTTAAAGACCTCCGGGCGATCGGTCAGAATATTTCGTTTGAAGAGGTGCTTGCGGATATTGAAAAGCGCGATTATAACGATTCTCACCGCGCGATCGCTCCGCTTAAACCCGCTGAAGATTCCATTCTTTTCGATACCGGCGATATAACTCTTGAAGACTCTGTTGAAAAAATGGTGTCCATTATAAAAGAAAAGGTGGAACTTTCTTGAAAATAACACTTGCGAAAACTGCCGGTTTTTGCTTTGGTGTTGACCGCGCGGTTAATATGGTTTATGACCTTATTGAAAAAAAGCAAAAGGCCTGCACCTTAGGCCCTATCATTCATAATCCGCAGTTAGTATCAGAGCTTGAAGAAAAGGGCGTTCGCCCCGTTTCATCCGTTGATGAGGTTAAAAAGGGCGAAACCCTTGTCATTCGTTCTCACGGTGTGGGCAAAACGGTGTATGAAAACGCCAAAAATTCAGGACTTGATTTGCTTGATGCAACCTGTCCGTTCGTCGCAAAAATACATAGTATTGTTGCCGAGCGTTCGGCGGCAGGGGATATAATCCTTGTTGCGGGGGATGAATTTCATCAGGAAGTTATTGGTATAACCGGGCATATTTCGGGCAAATATTATGTTTTTTCTGATTGCGAACAGCTTGAAAAACTGATAAAAGAAAACGAAAAAATTAAAACTTTGCCCGTTTCGGTGGTCAGTCAAACCACGTATAATGCAAAAAAATGGGAAAATTCTCAAAAATATTTAAAAAAAGTATGTACAAATGTGAAAATATTTGATACAATATGTTTTGCAACTGCCGCTCGGCAAAAAGAAGCGGACAAATTGTCCCGCGAATGCGATGTAATGATCGTAATCGGCGGAAAGCATAGTTCAAACACCGTTAAGCTTTTCGGTGTGTGTTCTGCAAACTGTGCAAGAACATATCATATCGAAACTGCGGCTGAACTGTCAACAGAATGGTTTGTCGGTGCTCTGTCGGTTGGCGTTGTCGCGGGTGCATCTACACCTGCGGGTATTATAAAGGAGGTTATTAAAACCATGTCGGAAAATTTACAACCGGTAGAAGAACAGATGGAGGGAAATGAAACTGTTCTGGAAAAAAACTTTGATGAAATGACGGATGAGGAAGCATTGGAGGCTTCGCTCAGCGGTCTTAACGGCGAACAGAAGGTAGTCGGAACCGTAACAGGCGTCAATAACTCTGAAATCACTGTCGATTTCGGCAGAGGTATCACGGGCTATGTTACTGCGGATGAATATTCTCTCGATTCGTCTGTTGACCTTGAAAGCGAAGTAAAGGTTGGCGATAAGTTAAATCTTATCATTATGAAAATCAGTGATATGGAAGGAACCGCAATGCTCTCAAAGCGTCGTTACGATGCTATTGCCGGTTGGGATAATATAGTTTCAGCCAAAGAGTCGGGTGAAGTTCTTCACGGAGTAGTTCGTGATGTAATCAAAGGCGGCGTTGTTGCTTACACAAGCGGTATCCGCGTATTTATCCCTGCTTCTCAGGCAACCCTTTCCAGAAATGATTCTCTTGAAGAATTAAAGGGTAAGGAAGTTGATTTCAAGATCATCGAAATCGGCCGTGGCAGACGTGCTGTCGGCTCAATCAGAACCATTCTTCGTGAAGAGCGCAAGGCTGCCGAAGAAAAGGTTTGGAATAGTATCGCAGTAGGCGATAGAATTGTCGGAAAGGTTAAGTCCGTAACAACCTACGGTGCATTTGTTGATATCGGCGGTGTTGACGGTATGGTTCACATTTCCGAACTTTCATGGTCTCGCATTAAGCATCCTTCCGAGGTTGTTTCTGTTGGCGATGAAATCGAAGTTTATGTTAAAGCTCTTGATCCCGAAAAGAAAAAGATTTCTTTGGGCTATAAGAAGGCAGAAGATAATCCGTGGACTATCTTCCTTGATAAGTATGCTGTTGGCGATATCGCTAAGGTTACTATCGTTTCCATGACATCTTACGGCGCATTCGCTCGCGTTATTCCGGGCGTTGACGGTCTCATTCATATTTCTCAGATCGCTAATGAGCGTATCGAAAAACCGCAGGATAAGCTTTCTGTCGGCGAAGAAGTTGAAGCAAAGATCACCGCTGTTGACGCTGAGAAAAAGCGTGTTTCTCTTTCAATTCGTGCTCTTATCGCTCCTCCCGTTGTTGAGGAAGAGGTTAAGTCCGATGTTGATGAGGTTGTAGCAACCGCTTCTGAAGAAGAAGTTAAGGTTGCCGAAGCTGTGGAAATCCCCGCAGAAGAAACCGCTGAATAATTTAAGCTTTATTTATAAAGCCGCACTCATCCGAGTGCGGCTTTTTTTATCCCTCAATATATATAATTTGTAGGGGCGTGCATTACGCCCCCCCGAATTGTTTCACCGAAATTCTGCCTTTTTTGAAGCATTAAAACATAGAAATTTCAAATAAATTATTGTTAAATTTGCACAAAAAATATTTCCAAATTATATATATATAATCAATGGACATTTTGTGTTGTATATGTTAGAATTCCTACAAGGGATTATTATGCCTATTTTTAATTTTGAAAGGAGAAAAACCAATGATTCAAAAATTTCCCTTGAATGCAAAAAAGGCGATTGCTTTGTTAGTTTCGCTCACTATGGTTTTCACCATGTTTGCGTCTCTTTCAAATCTTGCGGTTTTTGCGGACGACGGTATAACTTCTGCCGTCGAAGATACTGCTCCTGCTGATAATGCGGCAGAAGCTCCGGAACAAGCTTCCCAGTTTGTAACTCCGGTTAAGGCGTCTTTGCCCGCGGCAAATGAAGGCGCAGTTCATAAGCATAAAATTATAGTTAACGCAGAAAACCTCCCTGCAGGTGATTCTGAGGATAACTATGAGGAGATTGAATTCACTCCTTTGTATCAAGCTGATATCACCAGCGGTAAATATGCTAAAGCCGGTCAGCTCCCCACACAGGGTAACTTCTATCTCGCAGAGAATATTACTCTCGGTATTCAGGGTTCTCCTGTTTACGGTGAAGAGAACGTAGCAAATATCTGCTTTAACGGATTTACGGCTACTGCCGCTGCTAAAGCTCGTGCGCTTTCTCTTAGCTATATTGGTTCCAATAACGGCTCCTATTACGGTTGGAATCAAACAATGTCTTTCTGTGACTGCTCAGAAACTCAGTCCGGCGGTTTGAAAGCTCCCGCACGTGAATATAATGCTAACGGTGAAATCGTTGCAATTCTCGGCAACCCGGATATGGACGGTAACCCCACAAGTGCCACACTTAACCTTTATAGTGGTAAAATTTCCGCTGAGGGTACAATAACCGCTTCAAACGGCGGCTGTATCTCCATCAGCTCAACAGGTATTTTCAACATCTTCGGCGGTGAAATCATCGGCGGAACTCTTGATAACTCAAAAGCAGGTCAAAACGGTCAAAACGCTCGTTACGGCGGTTCTGTTTACACCGAAGGTAAAGTTAATATGTATGGCGGCGTTATCAGAGATGGTAAGTGCTTCAAAGAAGCAACTGATAAAACAGCAGCTGCTGAACACATGGGCGGTAACGTTGGTATTTCCGGCGGTGCTGCAAATGCATGCTTTACAATGTACGGCGGCGTTATCAGAGACGGTGTAGCATGCGATGGCGGTAACATTGCTGTTTCCACAACAACTACAACCGCCGAAAGATTTGTAATGTACGGCGGTACTGTTGATCACGGTCATTGCGATAAGCAGACCTATTTGAAATCCGGCGTTTCCACTGCAACCGGCGCTAACGGCGGTAACATGTGGTTTGGCGGTAAGGCTCGCATTGAAGGCGGCGAAATCCTTAACGGTGAAGCATTAAGTGACGGCGGTCAGATTTATATGAACCAGAACGGCAGTAACCTCACAATCACCGGCGGTTATATTAACAAGGGCAAGAAGGGTACAAACCTTACTGATAACTCTTCAGGTTCAACCATTTCAATGCCCGCAAACGCTCCTAAACTCACCATTTCAGGCAACCCCACCATTTTGGGCGGCATTCTTGCTTCTTCAGCAAATGCTCGTGTTTATGTTTCCGGCAAACCTCTTATAAATAACGGTCAGGGCTTCTTCTATGGCACTAACCAGTATAACAACGGAAACTATACATTCGCTGATCTTGAAGACGGTGCTTGGATCAATGTTTCGGTTTATTATAGTAGTGCTTGGCAACAGGCTCCGTTCGTTGCATTTGCCACTGCTGATGAAGCAGCTGCAAATGAAAAGTTCTTCCATTCTTCCTATACCAGTCATTCCGTAATTGCCGATGGTAACACACTTAAAACAATCGCAGGCCGTTACCGTTGCGTATGCGGTGAAAACTGCGAAGGCGTAGCTAATGATCCTACCCACGTTTGTAAGCGTGTTTTGTGGACCGGCGTTTCATCTTTGTCAGCTACAACAACCGGTTATGTTTATTTAACTGCAAATGTGACCTTACCTACTGATACTCAGGTTACATTTACAGCCGGAACTGCAAGTGAACACCATGAGATTCATATCGACCTTAACGGTAAAACAGTCACTGCTTGTTCTACTAAGCGTGTTTTCTCAATCAATAACGGTTATATTGATTTCTCAATTTGTGACTCTGTTGGAACAGGTAAAGCTGTAAAAACCGGTACTTTTGACGATTCCGGTGCAATTTTATTCGGCGGTGCAACAACCTCAACATTTGATATGTATGGCGGCACATTAGATTGCAGCGCATTAACTTCTACCAAAACAAACGCCGGTCAGGTAATCCACGGTAGCTTCCCGCTTAGATACTATGGCGGCACAGTTAAGGGTGGTACAGTTAATATAACAACAACCGGTGCTGCAACATCTTCTAACTATCCTTGCTCATCCACTTCTTCTCAGATGGCAAGCGATAGTATTGCAGCCGGTGCGATCCAGATCACTAGGGATATTAAGGTTTACGGCGGCGAAATTATCGGCTCCAAGGTAACTGATAACGGTCCCGGTTGGGCTACCGGCGGTTCTATTAACTGCGGTAACAACTTCTATATGTATGGCGGCACAATCAAGGGCGGTTCTGTAACTCAGAACGGTTCAGGTTATGCAGTTTCCGGTAACATTTACTCTCGCTACGGTGCAAACTTCTATGGCGGTTCTGTTGAGAACGGTACTGTTACTCAGAACGGCACAGGCTTTGCATACGGCGGCAATATTTATAACTCTTCCTATATTAATCTTGATGGTGCAACCTTCATCGGCGGTACAATCAATGCAGGTGCATCTGCAAACAATGCACAGGGCGGTAGCATTCGTTCCACAACCTATGTAATTTTGAAAAATGCAACTGTTAAGGGCGGAACAATCAATTCTGCTTCTAAGATCGCTCAGGGCGGTAACATATTCACTCTCTCATATCTTCAGAGTGATAATTCCGTAATATCTGACGGTTATATCGACGGTACAGCTTCCACAGCTAAAGGCCAAGGAACAGGCTTTGGCGGCGGTAATGTTTACACCTATACTTCTGCAACTGTAAGAGCTAACTCTTCTATTGTAAGAGGTGTAATTAACGGTCACACAGGCGCTTATGTTCAGGGCGGCGGTCTTTATTCAAGAGGTAAGCCTACCATCTCCGATTCTCATATCGATGAAAACTCAATCTTGAGCGATGGTTCAGTTACAGCCGGTACAGCTTTGGGCGGTAACATGTATATGTACAATGTAAACGGTACTGCAACCAATTCAACCTTCTTAAACGGTATTGGTAAAACCGGCGCTTCTATCGAAATCGGTTGGGGTTCTGTTGGCGTTACACTTGACATGACAAACTGCGAAGTTTCCGGTAAACAAGCATACCAGGGCGGCGCAATCGCTGTTTGGAACGGTTCTATCCTTAATGCAACCGATTGCACATTCACCGGTTGTGAAGTTGATCACATGGGCGGCGTAATCTATATGGCTGCCGATAGTGAAGCACGCACAAACTATTTAACACTTACTAACACCACTGTTCAGGGCGGTAAATCCGGCTCCGTTGGTGGTAGCATCGTTGCTAACCACACCGGTAAGGATACTCAGTTCTCTGAAATCACTCTTAATGCCGGAACTAAGGTTATCGGCGGTGAATCAGGATCTAACGGCGGTAACATCTTTGTAGCTGCTAATACAAAATTAACTGTTAATGACGGCGCTATTATAAGCGGCGGTAAGGTATCCAGTGATTCGAGTGCCGGTAAGAGCGGCGGTAACATCTATGCTGATGCTAAATCAACTCTTGTTATCAATGCTGCAAGAATTGAAAACAACCCCGAAGAATATGCTGCTCGTCAGGGTGGTAACATCTATATCAATAAGGATATTGCTTCTTATAAGATTAACGGTGCAACCGTTATCGGCGGTTACACATCCCTCCAGGGTGGTAACATCTGGCTCGGCGCAGGATCTAATGAAGAAAACGATGATTTCTATATTAAGAATACTGCATTCTATAACGGTAAGTCATACGGTTCCGGTGGTAACATGTTTGTTTACCGTCAGGGATATTTAGAGCAGGTAACCTTCGTTGCAGGTACTGCACAGTCCGGTGGTAACATTTCTATTTACAGAGCAGGCGCTGAAACAGCAACTTCTGTTACAGGCTTAACTCTCGTAGGATGCAGTGTTGAAAATGGTACTGCAACCGATCCTAATCCTGATAAGTCTGGCTTTGGCGGTAACATCGTTAACGATACAAACGCTATACTCAATGTTATCAATACAAATATAATCGGCGGCACATCCCACAGAGGATTTAACGGTCTCTACAATGGCGGTATCGTTAATGTTTCCGGCACAAGTGAAATTGAAGGTTTCTTCAATGGCACAAATGCAGCAGGCAAACTCGTTGTTGCTGATGACTTTACAGGTTCTGTTGTAGTTGAAGCAAATGATCAGTTTGGTTACGGTCTCTTCGGCGAAAGCGCGCTTTCTGTTGCTGATAATGTAACAGCTGAAAGCGAAGATTATGAAATCGTTAAAGAAGAAGTTGACGGTGTTGCTAAGCTTTCTATCTATGCTAAGGCTTCCCTTGAAAAGGTTGAACAGGTTAAGGAAGAAGTATTTAAAGACGGCGAAGAATTAACAGCTATCGATATTCTTCAGAACTATTCTGTTCTTGATAACCTTAACAATCAGGAAACTGCTCTTCTTAAAGAAGAAAATTCTGATATTGATGCTATTAAGGCAGAAGCTCATGATTATAAGGATATGATCAGCGTTAAGTATTCTGTTGTAAAGAACGATGCAGGCGAAAATGTTCTCATCTTCTTCTCTGCAGTTGATGAAAATGCAAGAGATTATTATGATCAGGCTTCTATCGTATTCATCAATGAAGCAACAGGCACTCCGAAGATTATGTCAACCGATCAGGTTTACACAAGCATTTCTGATGTAAACGGCGATGTTTACCAGTGTGTTGACTTGTCAACAGGTGAAAAAGCAGACGCTGCTCCCGAAACATTCGGTAATAAGGGCGAAATGATCTATGCATTCTCAATGCGTGTTCCGAATGCTTCTCTTGATAAGATCTACACAATCTATGCTTCACTTGAAACATTTGATGGTGTTCTTGTTAACGGTACTGCAATAACAGTTCGCCTTGGCGATCTTGTTGATGCATTCTCCGGTGAAGAAGAATAATAAAGAAAGGAAGGAAATATAAATGTTTAGAAAAGCAGAACTCGAGATTTTTGAGCTTGATAACAATGATGTTATCCTTACCTCTCTTTGGCTTGATGATGAAGATAATAACAAGCAGATGGATCCGAACAATCCGGATGGTGAGCTCTAATTAAAATTAAATGCGGCGACTCGAAAGGGTCGCCGTATTTTTTTATATCTTGAAAAACAAACGGGTATATGATAAAATATGTAAGTATTATTTTTCGGGAGGTTCATTATGAAAACGCTTTTTCGTTTTATCGGTACGATTTTTGGCATAATTGCCGCGGCAGTCGGGGTATTAACCATTCTTGAAAAATTCGCCCCGAAAAAAGAATATTATCTTGATTTAAGTGATGATGAGGATTAAATTAAAACACGATGCCAAAAAGCATCGTGTTTTTTTGTATATAAAAAACATTGAAAACAATTTCTAAAAGTGATAAAATATAATGTAATTGTGTAAAAAGGGCAGGTGATATTATGGCTTTCAAAAAATGGATCATCGGAAAACCCGATAGGGAAAGGGCAAAACAGTTTGCTGAAGAATTCGGAATAGATCCGTTTGTTGCGCTTTTGTGCGCCAGCAGAGGTATTACCGACGACGCTGAGCTTGAACTTTTTTTATCAAACGAGCCGTTGCTTTGTGATCCTAAAGAACTGAAAGATATCACTGTTGCGGCTGATGTTATAAATGCCGCTATCGAAAACGGCGATCAAATTACCGTTTACGGTGACTATGACTGTGACGGTGTTGTTTCAACAGTTATTTTGTTCTCTTATTTGCACTCACGCGGAGCGAAGGTTAATTATTATATTCCCGATAGAATTTCCGAAGGATACGGCCTTAATATTGCCGCTATTGATAAAATTAAAGCATGCGGAACGAATGTTATTGTTACGGTTGATAACGGTATCTCCTCCGAAAAAGAGGTTGATTATGCTAATTCCATCGGTTTGACGGTCGTTGTAACAGATCACCACCTTCCGCCCGAAAAATTGCCCGATGCTGCCGCAGTTGTTGATCCGCATCGTGTGGATTGTCCGTCTGATTTTAAG
The DNA here is from genome assembly GCA_045642495.1 of Acutalibacteraceae bacterium. GTDB lineage: Bacteria > Bacillota > Clostridia > Oscillospirales > Acutalibacteraceae > UBA737. The sequence continues at coordinate 5,848 of JAZUJA010000021.1, read as the reverse complement.
GAGATTTGCGGTGCCGAGGTTGCCTTTAAGCTTGCTTGTGTTCTTGACGATAAAGAACCTGAGCAGATGATAGATAGTTATGCCGATATTTTATCTGTTGCCATTGTCGGCGATGTTATGCCCCTTGTAAATGAAAACCGTTCCATTGTTAAACTCGGTGTTTCAAAAATAATTCATTCTCCGTCAACCGGTATCAGCGCTATTCTTTCAAGCGCCGGTGTTGACAGAAACTCGCTTAATTCCGGCAAAATTTCTTTCGGAATAACTCCGCGAATAAACGCAGCCGGAAGAATGGGCAGTGCCTCTCGCGCGGCAGAGCTTTTGCTTTCCGATAATATTTCAAATGCGCTTTGTTTAGCAGGCGAAATTTGCGATGATAATGTCCGCCGCCAAAGCATTGAAAGAGAAATATTTGAAAAGGCGGTTGAAATTATTGAGGAAAACGGTTTTGAAAACGACCGTGTGATCGTTGTATCGGGTGAAGATTGGCATTTCGGCGTTATCGGAATTGTTGCCTCCCGCTTGTGCGACCGTTACGGAAAACCTTCAATCGTTCTTTCGTGTAAGGGTGATCTTGCTCACGGATCGGGCAGAAGCCTTGATAATTTTAATCTTTTTGATGCCATTCTTGCCGCAAAAGAGCATTTAACGCGTTTCGGCGGTCATGATCTTGCGGCAGGTGTCAGCCTTAATAAAAAGGATATTGATGCTTTTAGAAATGCCATAAATGCTTATGCAAAAACAAAGCCTTTAGGTCTTCCGACCTTAAATATAGATTTTAAGCTTAATCCGGCGGCAATGTCGGTTGATATGGCTCATGTTTTGCGCTCGTTAGAGCCGTTTGGAAACGGCAATCCAATGCCTGTTTTTGCGCTTTGTAATGTTCGTATCGAAAGAATTTCCGATCTTTCGGGCGGCAAGCATCTGCGCCTTACATGCTCTCGCGGAAACGATAGCTTTAATGCGCTTCTTTTCGGATGCTCGCGCGATAAATTTTGTTATGAGGTCGGCGATGTTGTTGATCTTGCCGTTAATCTTGAAGAAAATTATTTCCGCGATGAATTCACTTTGAACATCCTTGTAAGAGGTATCAGAAAATCCGGCATTGATGAAGATGCGCTGTTTGAAAGCAAAGCGATTTTTGAGGATTATATTTCGGGTAAATCTGTTAATGCAAATGATGTTTTGCCTTTAAGAAGCGAAATCGGCGAAATATTCAAAACCATAAAGAAATACGGCGAAATTTCCATTGAAAAGTTGATTATTCGTCACCTTGAAGGTATAAGCTATGCGAGAATAAAAATCGCAGTTACCGTGCTTTGTGAGCTTGATTTGATATCACTTGAACATGGCATTGCCAAAATGGGAAACAGAACCGAAAAAACCGATCTTATGAAATCTAAAACCTATAAATCTTTAAGTGAAAGGAGTGTTTGACTTTTGAACAGTATTGAAGAAAAAGATTATAACTTGTTGCTTGAAAAAATTGAAAAAAGCACTGTTAAGTATGATAAAGAACTGATTGCCAAAGCGGCACGCCTTTGCATTGAAAAACACTCCGGTCAGCTTAGAATGACCAAGGAAGAATATTATATTCACCCCTTTGCGGTTGCGAAACTTCTTATCGAATTCGGAATGGACAGCGAATCCATTTCGGCAGCACTTTTGCACGATGTTGTTGAGGATACGGATACAACCGTTGAGGAAATTGAAAAGCAGTTCGGCAGTGATGTTGCTCTGCTTGTTGACGGTGTTACAAAAATCGGCCGTCTTAATATTTCCTCTAAGGAACAACAGCAGGCTGAATCGCTTAGAAAAATGCTTATCGCAATGGGTAAGGATATCCGCGTTATCCTGATAAAGCTTGCCGATCGCCTTCATAATATGCGAACGCTTGACGCCCTGCCCGATATGAAACAAAGGGAAAAATCGCTTGAAACATTAGAGGTTTATGCTCCGATCGCTCACCGTCTCGGTATCAGATCGGTTAAAGAAGAACTTGAAGATCTTGCGATAAAACACCTTGATCCTATCGCTTATGATGAAATTGAAGAACTGTTAAAAATCAAAAAAAGTCAGCGCGAGCGAATATTAAACGAAATTCGCGAAAAACTTGAAAATCGTCTTAAAGAAGAAATGCCCGGCGTTAAATTTTCATTTCAAAGCCGCGTTAAATCAATCTACGGAATATACCGTAAAATGTATATCGGCGGAAAAGATTTTGATGAAATATATGATGTTTATGCTTTTCGCGTTATAACCGAAACTGTTTCCGATTGTTATAATGTGCTTGGTATTATGCATGATGTATTTCGCCCAATACCGAATAGGTTTAAGGATTATATTTCAACGCCGAAGCCCAATATGTATCAGTCTCTCCACACAACGGTTATCGGTCGCGAGGGTATTCCTTTTGAAATTCAAATCAGAACCTATCAGATGCACCATACGGCTGAATACGGTATTGCGGCGCATTGGAAATATAAAGAGGGTATCGATAATAACGATACAGCAATGGAACAGCGCCTTGCTTGGATCAGACAAATCCTTGAGGATAGTGCCGTTTCGGGCGATGCTTCCGAGCTTGTAAGAAGTATTAAGGTCGATCTTTCGCAGGAAGATGTTTTCGCCGTTACTCCGCGCGGAGATGTTATTAACCTTCCGGTAGGATCAACCGTTGTTGACTTTGCGTTCGCTATTCATTCTGCTGTCGGAATTAAAATGGTCGGCGCTAAGGTTGACGGAAAAATCGTTCCGATAAACCATAAAATCAATACAGGCGAAGTTATTGATATTTTAACTTCTAATGCTCAGGGTCACGGCCCCAGCCGCGATTGGATAAATATTGCCGTAACAAACTCCGCAAAAGCAAAGATCCGCTCTTGGTTCAAAAAAGAGAAAAAAGCGGAGAATATTGAGTCCGGCAAATTGGATATTGAGCGTGAGTTCAAAAGGGAAGGTATTTCATTTGAGTCGGAAGACGAATACAATGAATTTCTGCTTGAAATTACTAAAAAATATCATTTCAATGAAATAGAAGAGTTTTATGCCGCAATAGGTTATGGCGGAATTATTATTTCCAAAATTCTTCCTCGTATAAAAGAAGATTATAATAAAAAAATCAAAAAATCAAAGCCCGTCAGCATTGAAGATGTTAAGCCAAAGCCGACGCATGCGAGTCATGATGGCGTTGTTGTTGAAGGCATTGATAATTGCCTTATCAAGCTTTCAAAATGCTGCGCTCCGCTTCCCGGTGATAATATTATCGGATTTATTACTCGCGGTCACGGCGTTTCTATCCATAAACGAGATTGTAACAATGTTCCGCGCGATATTTCTTTATCTGCCGAACCGGATAGATGGATCCCTGCACACTGGGAAGGAAAACTCGGCAACGGTTTCACGGCAAGTCTGCATATTTCTTCTATTAACCGTGACGGTCTGCTTGCCGATATTATGAATGTTGCTTATAATATGCGTGTACCCATTCACACAGTTAACGCTAAAACCGATAAAAGCGGTAATTGTCTTATTAGTCTTACTGTCGGAACGGAGAGCGTTGAGCATTTGAAAAGTATTATTGCCCGATATGAAAAGGTTGAGGGCGTTTATGAAGTTGAAAGGTTGATTCAATGAAAGCGGTTGTTCAGCGCGTTTTGAACGCTGATGTTAAGGTTGAAGGAAAAGTTGTCGGCTCTTGCGAAAAGGGATATATGATTCTTTTCTGCGCTACCGAAAATGATGAAAAACAGGATGTTTCTTTGCTTGCGAAAAAGGTTTGCAATCTGCGCATTTTTGATGATGCGGATGATAAAATGAATCTTTCCATTCTTGATGTCGGCGGTGAAATACTTTGCATTTCGCAATTTACCTTGGCGGCAGATACCAAAAAGGGAAATCGTCCCTCATTCGTAAAGGCTATGAAACCTGATATGGCAACCGTGCTTTATGATGATTTTTGTAACGAACTTAAAGCGCTGGGTGTTAAAAGAGTTGAAAAGGGTATATTCGGAGCCGATATGGCGGTAAGTCTTATAAATGACGGACCCGTTACCATCATTCTTGATACCGATGTGTGGAAGAAAAGGTGATACTCAGTGGAAGTTAAATATATTAAACGCGGTTACTATGTTCAGTATGCTAATTGTTACGGTGTTGTAAGCGAAAAAGCGGCAATAATCGTAGATCCCGGAAAATATTTCGATGAAATGGCGGATTTTTTTAACGAGAATAAGGATAAGGAAAAACTTATTCTTATTACTCACGGACATTTCGATCATATCGGCGGCGCCGAGGAATTGCGTGAAAAAACCGGTGTTAAAATTGCAATAGGTCAAGAAGAAGCCGAAGCACTTTATAATCCCGAATATAATCTTTCTGCAAGATTTAATCTGCCGCTTAAGCCCTTTCATGCCGATATAACATTTACCGATGGTCAAAACTTTAATTTGGGTGATTTGTGCATAGAAGTGCTTTTTACACCCGGTCACAGCAAGGGCAGTGTTTGTTATAAAATAAAAAATGTGCTGTTTAGCGGTGATACTTTGTTTTATGAAACAGTCGGCAGAACCGATCTTGTCGGCAGCAGTTCCAAGGCACTTAAAAATTCGCTTGACCGAATTATGTTCGCCGTTCCCGATGAAACAATCGTTTATCCGGGTCATGGTGAACAGACCGATATTGCACACGAAAAAGAATATAACCCGTTTGTACAGTTATGATAATATCTAATTTAGGAAATAATTTTGATTATGAGCTTGAAAAGTTAGTAAGACTTTTTTTGCCGCATGAAAAGATAAGCGTTGTTCATGATTTGTGCGATGAAGCAAATATATTTTGCGTTCGAACCGAAACGGAAACAAAAGCCGAGCTTTCGGCAAAGCTATGTTTTATGGGCAAAACCCTTTGCCAAACGGATAGCGTTTCAAGAAATAGCGAAACCTATGAAAAAGAATGTGAAAGAAAACTTTCGGTTTGCCTTTTTAATTGCTTTACGCAAATCACGGCATATAAACCGGCTTGGGGAATTTTAACGGGTGTTCGCCCGGCAAGACTTTTTTCAAGAACTGCTCAAAATGTGGGAGTAGAGGGCGCAAAGAACTTTTTTGCTGAAAAAATGCTTGTTGATCAAAATAAAATTTCTCTTTGCAGTGCCACAATGCAATCGGAAGAAAAAATAATCGCCGATTCAAAAAGGAAATCATTCAGCCTTTATATTTCTATTCCGTTTTGCCCCTCAAGATGCAGTTATTGTTCCTTTGTATCTCATTCTGTTGAAAAGGCAAAGGATCTAATCCCCAAATATACCGAGAAGTTATGCACAGAGCTTCAAGAAACCGCAAAAATTGCGAATGATTTAGGGCTTAAGCTTAAAACCGTTTATATGGGCGGCGGAACGCCGACTACGCTTGAGCCTGAGTATCTTGATAAGATATTCGCTACTCTTCACGGTTGCTTTGATATGAAGGATGTATGTGAGTTTACCGTTGAAGCCGGCAGACCCGATACCGTAACGCGCGAAAAATTGCTTTCAATCAAAAACGCAGGCGCAACAAGAATCAGCATAAATCCGCAAACAATGGATGATAAAATACTTAATATCATCGGCAGAAAGCATACGGTTTTGCAAACGGTTAATGCTTTTAAGCTTGCAAGGGAACTCGGTTTCAATAATATAAATATGGATCTTATAGCAGGCCTTCCGGGTGATACCTATGCCGGCTTTTGCCGTTCGCTCGATGCTGTAATCGCGCTTGATCCTGAATCGGTAACCGTTCACGCGCTTTCGGTTAAAAGAGCATCGTTTATAAATAAACGCGAAGAATATCCCGAATTTGCCGAGTATAAA
>JAZUJA010000020.1:0-25525 GCA_045642495.1 Acutalibacteraceae bacterium | reverse complement strand
TCCGAACCTGCCTGAAAATGCGACTTTTGGGTTTATTTTTGCCTTTCGGTTTTGACGGGCGCCAGCACGTCTGCAACCTCAAAACAAAAATCTCCTCCAAAATTCATCCTTTTCAGGTCGTAGAGTTTAAGGAATTCGGATAATTCTCGTTAGGCTGAATTTTTTACGGTTTGATTATAGCATTGACAAATGATAAAGTCTAATATATAATAAAAGCATAAATGATATTATGAAAGTTATGAATTTGGATATGGAGATTACACAGATCAAATATTTTCTTGATGTTGCCGAAAGCGAGCACATAACCGAAAGCGCGAAAAAACTGCATATTGCTCAGCCTGCGCTTTCCCAGGCGATTCACCGTTTTGAAGGTGAAGTGGGAGTTCCTCTTTTTGAAAAAAAGGGGCGCAATATCGAGCTTACACGTTATGGCAGGTATGCGCAGAAAAAGCTTGCTCCGCTGATGAAAGAGCTTGAGCTTTTGCCGGAGGAATTGAAGGCTATGGCGCATATCGAGCAGCACACCGTTTATATAAATGTGCTTGCGGCTTCAAGCTTGCTCACAAAGGCCATAATAGCGTATCAGGAAAAACATAAGGATGTTAAATTCAAATTGCAGCAAAACGAAACCTCCGAAAGCTTTGATATTGAAATAAGCACAAAGCTTTTTTACCAGCAGTCTGAAGAAGAAATGGAAAATCAGTTCATATATAACGAAAAAATATTTATCGCCGTTCCCAATATTTCAAAATTTTCCGATAAAAACGATGTTACGCTTAAAGAAATTGAAAATGAAGGATTTATAAGTCTTGCCGGTTCAAGACAATTCAGGTTTATCTGCGATAAATTCTGTCATTATGCAGGGATTAAGCCCAACTATATTTTTGAAAGTGACAGTCCGGCGGCGGTGCAGGACATGATAGCCGCGAATATGGGCGTTGGATTTTGGCCCGAACACAGCTGGGGAAAAATCGCCGATTCAAAGGTAAAACTTTTATTTATAAGCAATCCCGAATGCAGCCGTGACCTTATTGTAAGCTTTAATGAAAATTCTAACAGCAAATATGCCCTTGATTTTTATGAATTTTTTATTGATATGTTAAGCAAAACATAAAAAACGCCGAATGAGAATTTCTTCTTCATTCGGCAATTTTTTATCAGTTTAATTTATCCAATAAAGGTTTTATCCTTTGCGCCAAAAGTGCGGCCAAAACAATTTTTATCGCATCGGGGATAAGATATGGCAACACGCACCATGCAAGCGCCGTTCCAACCGTTATAGCGCCGGTGTTTTTTGTGTAAACGGTTATAAACCACATCGTTCCGAAAGCGTAACATAAAATTATGCCTATCACCATTGAAATAAACAAAACGGGGATTTTTCGCCCGAATCGGTCAGCGGCAAAGCCGACCGCAACGGCGGTGAAGATAAAGCCGATAATATATCCGCCCGTTGTTCCCAAAAGCGCGCCGAAGCCGGACTTAAACCCGGCAAACACCGGCACACCAACAGCACCCAACAAAATATAACCGCAAACGGTGTAAAGTCCGCGTTTCAGCCCGAAAACCGCCGAGATAAAACAAACGGCAAAGGTTTGCAGGGTAAACGGAACAAGCGACGGCGTGAGCGTTATCGAGATAAAAGAGCAAACGGAGATTATGGCGATACCGAGCGCCGCCAAAGATATATCCAAAATTGAGGTTTTTTTCATAATAGCACTCTCCTTTATGAATGGATTTTAGCAAAATGTCAAAAATTTGTCAATCTTTTTTATATAATCGGTTGATATTGATTTATTATTGAATTTGGTTTATAATAACATAAAGAAAAAATAGGGGGGCTCCGATATGAGAATTCTTATAATCGACGGTCAGGGCGGCGGAATGGGAAAACAACTGGTTTCCGGCATAAAAAAAGAAATTCCGCAGGCAGAAATAACCGCTGTCGGAACAAACACGGTCGCATCCTCCGCTATGCTTAAAGCCGGTGCGGACCACGCGGCAACGGGTGAGAATGCCGTTGTTGTGGGATGCAGAAACAATGATGTTATAATAGGCCCCGTTGGAATCGTTATTGCCGATTCGCTTTTTGGTGAAATTTCGCCCAAAATGGCACTTGCCGTTGCGCAATCAAACGCAAAAAGAATTCTAATACCTACAAACCTTTGCGATAATTATATCACCGGTGTTGGCGAGGCATCTTTTGCCGTTCATTTTGCGGATTGCATTAAAAAATTAAAATCGTTTGATTTTTGCTGAATTTGTGATATAATAAAAACGGCAGATATGAAATCTGCTTTGCTCCGCTGAAGCGGATTTTGATAAATTTGTTGTTTATATAACGGTGCTGAAGCTGTTGCAAAAGCCATGAAGGCTTTTGCGGCGGCTTTTTGTTTTTTCGGAGGAAAGTTTATGAAAAAATCGCGCCTTTGGGCGTTTGTTTTGATAATAGTTGCGGTTTTTGGCGCGTGTGGGTTCTGCCTTGTTGCAGGGTCTTATGATATTGGTTTCAAAGAGTGCTTTTATGCGCTTTTCGGAAAGGGAAGCGAAGCGGCAGTAAGGGTTATAAAGCAAATTCGTATGCCGCGTATGCTTGCGGCTTTGATCGCCGGCGGCGGACTTTCGGTTTCGGGTCTTATTATGCAAACCGTTCTCGGCAACCGTATGGCGTCCCCCTCAACACTCGGCGTTTCAAACGCGGCGGTTTTCGGCGCGAACCTTTCGATAATTGTTTTTGCGGGCGGATTTTTAACAACCGGCAAAAACGCGGCTTTGATGTCGGCATCGGGCAATCCTATCGGAGTAAGCGCAACGGCATTTTTGTTTTCGGTAGCATCCGTTTTGGTTATTTTAGGGCTTTGCCGTATGAGGGCATATACATCGGGTGTTTTGGTGTTAAGCGGTATCGCTATCGGATCAATGTTTTCCGCCGCAACAACCCTTTTGCAATTTTATGCAACCGATGTCGGACTTTCCGCGGCGGTTATCTGGAGCTTTGGCGATCTATCAAGGGCCACATATAAAACAGATCTCATTATGTTTGTTATAGTTTTGTCGGCTGTCGCGTTTTTCGGCATTTTCGCCTGGCAGTATAATGCGCTATTATCCGGCACTCAGGCGGCGGCAGGCCTTGGCGTAAACATAAAAACGCTTCGTGTTTTGTCACTTTTGATCGCATCGCTTATAACGGCGGTTTGCGTTTCCATGCTTGGCATTATCGGATTTGTGGGTATTATTTGTCCGCATATTGCTAAAAAGATTTTCGGCGCCGATCATCGCATTTCAATTCCTGCATCGGTGCTGCTTGGCAGTTTGTTGCTTCTTTTGGCGGACGGTGCTTCAAGGTGTTTCGGCGGCGGCTCGGTGTTGCCGGTCGGCGCAATAACCTCGCTTTTAGGTGCCCCTTTCTTTATTGCTATCATTTTAGGCGGCAGGAGGGACAGAAATGCTTGAAATCAAAAATGCGCAATTTTCATAAAAGCGTAAACATCCCGTTTTGTGCGGCGCGGAGTTATGCCTTGATCCCGGTGAGATCGGTGTTCTTTTGGGCGAAAACGGTGTCGGCAAATCAACCCTTATAAAAGCCGTTTGCGGCATCGAAAGGTTAAACGGCGGCTCGGTTCTTTTGAACGGTGAAAATATTCTGCGCCTTTCAGCCCGTGAAAGAGCAAAACGCATAGCCTATGTTCCGCAAAATATCACTTTCGGTGAACTATCGGTCTATGAAACGGTTCTAACCGGTCGGCTTGCGTCATTTTTTATAAGCGCATCTAAAAAGGATAAGGAAGCGGCACACACCATAATAAAGCAACTTGATCTTGCGGGTCTTGAAGACCGCAACGCCGATAGTCTTTCGGGTGGTGAAAAGCAAAAGGTCGCAATCGCAAGAGCGCTTGTGGGTGAGCCTAAGCTTTTGGTTTTTGATGAACCAAGCGCTAATCTTGATCTTGCAAACGCCCGCCTTTTTATGAATCTTGCAAAAAAAAGCGCAAAAGAGCGTGGAATATCGGTTTTGTGTTCTCTGCACGATTTAAGCGCAGCGGCGGCTTTGGGTGATAAATTTTTCTTTATGAAAAAAGGAAAAATAAAGTATAGCGGCGGAAAAGAACTGTTTTGCAGTGAGATTATAGAGGATATTTTCGGTGTTAAAACCGATATAATAAATCATAACAACAAAATTTTTATTTCGGGAGATATATTATGAAAAAATTATTAAGTTTTTTACTTGTCTTTTGCCTTGCATTATCGTTTTGCGGATGCGGTAAGGAGAAAACTCCTGCTGCAAACAATGAAATAACACCCACCGATATGGTTGGCAGAAGTGTTTCCGTAACCCCGGGAAGTTATAAAAATGTTGTTTGCATCGGCGCGGGGGCGCTTCGTATGTATTCATATATCGGTGATACTGCGCTTCTTTGCGGAGTTGAGGATATTGATAACACATCGCTTGAAAATCGCCCGGCGATGTTTGATGCGGCGGCAAGACCTTATGTTTTGGCATTCGTCGAAACGTTAAATAAGCTTCCTTCCTGCGGTGTGGGCGGCCCTAACGCTCAATCGGCAGAGGCGGAAAAAATCATCGCCTGCGGTGCGGATATCGTTATCTCCGAGTATGAGGATGCCGAGAGGGAAAACGCCCTGCAAGAGCAGTTGGGGGTTCCCGTTATAACCCTTAAATCGGGTCCTGCCGGAATTTTTGCCGATGATTTTAAGAAATCGCTTAAACTGTTGGGTCAAATTTTTGAAAAAACAGAAAAGGCGGAAAAGCTCGTTAAGTTTATTGAAGATGAAACCGCCGAAATCTCGAAAAGAACGGCGGATATTCCCGAGGAAGAAAAACCCTTTGTTTATATCTGCGGACTTGGCAACTGGGGCACCGCAAATCACCTGACAACGGCGCAGGAATATCCCGTTTTCTCGGCGGCGCATATAAAAAACGCGCTTTCGGGTGTTGAAATAACAGGTGTTGGCGAGATTGAAAGTGAAAAATTTATTGCAACGGGCGAAAAAACAGATATAATGTTTATAGATGCTGCCGCAGTTAAAAATATCAAACCGGCATTTGCCGCCGATAGTTCGCTTTTTGCGGGGAATAAGGCGTTTGAAAACGGCGAGGTTTATCTTCAAATGCCGTATAACGCATATTATATCAACTATGAAATTTCCCTTGCGAATGCTTGGTTTGTGGCAAAAACGGTTTATCCCGAAAAATTTGCCGATATCGATATAACCGAGAAATTAAACGAAATAACAAAAGCGTTTTTATCAAAGGAATTAAGCTCGCAGATTTATGCCTGCAAGGCAAGCTTCGGCGGGTATCAAAAAATAAACGCGGATTTTTTCAAATAAGGAATAAAAAATGATAACTTCATTGAAAGAGAAAATTAAAGAACTTGAAGAAAAAAGAAGCGACCGCGCAAAGCCGTTTGTGATTGCGATTGATGGTCGCTCGGCATCGGGCAAAACAACCCTTGCTGAGGCTCTTTCAAAGGAGCTTGACTGCGGTGTTATTCATATAGATGATTTTTTTCTGCCCGTGGAGCTTCGTACGGAGGAACGGTATAATACACCGGGCGGTAATTTTCATATTGAGCGATTTTCGGCAGAGGTAATACCGAATTTGAAGATAATCGGCGGATTTTCCTATCGCCGCTTTGATTGCAAAACGATGAATTTAGGCAAAACAGTTGATATTTCCTCTTCAAAGTTTTATATTGTTGAGGGGGCGTATAGCCTTCATCCCGATTTAGGCGCGTATGCCGACTTTTCGGTTTTTTCTGATGTTTCAAAGGAAGAACAGCTTAAAAGAATAATAAACCGAAACGGTGAAGCGGCGGCGCAAAATTTTATAACAAAATGGATTCCGCTGGAAGAAAAATATTTTAATGCTTTTGATATAATGAAAAAAGCGGATGTTATATATAAAAGCGAAAACATAAATTAAAATAGGGGGGTTGCAAAAGATGAAACTTGATGAAAAAATAACAACAACCGTTTTTAAGGCACTTTGCGATGTTAACCGTGTTCGCATTTTGAATTATCTGTCCGATAAGGAAAAATGCGCTTGTTTTCTTTTGCGCGATCTTGATATTTCGCAGTCAACCCTTTCTCACCACATGAAAATTTTAATCGAATCGGGATTGGTTAATGCAAGAAAGCAGGGCAAATGGACATTTTACCGTGTTTGCAAAGAAGGCATTGATTATGCCAAATTGATTTTGGATAATATTGAGTTTTACTCTTCTGACAGCGAAAACAAAGCAAACTCAAATAATCCGATTATAAAGGTCAGTTTTAATAAAATGAAAAAAGAATAAAAAATCAAGGTGGTTTTTATGGCATCGGATAAAGAGTATCTTCAATTCGTGCTTGAATGTTTAAGAGATGTGCCTTATATCGGCTATCGCGCGATGATGGGCGAATTTGTTATATATCTTAAAGATAAAGTGGCAGGCGGCATTTTTGATAACCGATTTTTGATAAAGACTACAAGGTCTGCCCTCCAAATAATCGAAGACCCGATTTATGAGCTGCCCTATGAAAAGGGAAGCCCGATGCTTCTTATTGAGGATATCGAAAACAGCGAGTTTATGAAAGAACTTTTAAGTGAAACATATTATGAAGAACTGCCTGAAATAAAGAAGAAAAAGAAAAAAACACCGTCATGATCGTGGCGGTGTTTCTACTTTAAGTAGGTATGAAAAAACAATGCTCCGGTTTATAATAAATTTGAGGTGAGTGTTTTGAATCAATATGTTACGGGCGCGGTTATAAAAAAACTGCGCGAAAAAAGCGGCTTAACGCAGGCCGCCGTTGCGGAAAAACTTGATGTATCGGATAAAACCGTTTCAAAATGGGAAACTGGCAAGGGATATCCCGATATAACCCTTTTAGAGCCGATTGCAAATCTGTTTCGTATTTCGGTGAGCGAGCTTATTTCCGGAAACGCGGTTACAAATGAAAATGTTTCCGCAAACCTAAAGCGAGCGCACTTTTATGTTTGCCCCGTTTGCGGCAATGTTATTTGGAGCATCGGTGAAGCGGTGATTTCCTGCCATGGCGTAAACCTTTTGCCCTGCATGGCAGAGCCTGCCGACAGTTCGCATAAAATATCTCTTGAGGTTGTTGAAGATGAATATTTTGTTTCGATAGACCACGGTATGTCAAAACAACATTATATTTCATTTGCGGCGGCGGTAGGTTCTGATAGGTTGCAAATGGTGAAGCTTTATCCCGAAGGCGCACCGCAGGCAAGATTTAAGATTAACGGCGTTACTAAAATTTATTATTATTGCAACCGTGATGGGCTTTTTTATTGCGATATCTGAAAATAAAAACGGCAAAGAAACTGAGTTCCTTGCCGTTTTTTTATTATTTTAATTTTATACAATCCCGATTGAACGCAGGGCAACGATCCACAAAAAGATCGTGAAGATAGAAAGTATCGTTGATGAGGCAACAAGCTCGCCGGCAAGATTACCGTCACCGCCCATGTTGCAAGCCATTGTATAGGATGCAACGGCAACGGGCGTTGCGAAAATAGTTAGTATTACAAAAATCTGCTCGCCCGAAAAACCGATCAAATAAGTTATCAAAACGATTATCGCGGGGACGAGGATCAGCTTAAACAGCATAACAATCGAAATGGTTTTGATTTCCTTGAAAACGCTTGAAAAGTGGAGCGTTCCGCCTAAAATGAAAAGGGAGATCGGTGTTGTGAGGTTTGAAAATGCCTCGATCGGCTTGTAAACGCAAGCAGGGAAGTTGATCTTGAACACAAGCGCGATAGAGCCTAACACAGCTCCCAAAATAAGCGGATTTGTTATAAGGTCTTTAAGTAATTCAAGCGGTCTTAACTTCTTGCCGCTGTAATATTCAAGGATTGAAACGGCGGCGATGTTGTTTATAGGAACCATAATGGCAACAAGAACGGAAGCGAGATTAGATCCGCTTTCACCGCAAACGGAAAGCGCAAGCGGCAAAGAGAAAAGAACGGTGTTGCTGCGGAAAAGCGCCTGAATAATAACCGATCGGCGCGCGTTTACCGAGGTTGCCTTTCGCACAATGGCGATATAAATAAAAATAAGAATAAAGGACGATGCAACCGTGAAAAATATCGCTTTTATATCAAAGCTTTTTGAAAGGTCCATTGTATAGAAGTTTTTGAACATAAGTATCGGGAAAAAGCATCTGAAAACAATGGTGTTTGTTTTGTGAAGTCCGCTTTCGGTTATAACGCTTGCCCTTACAACCGCATATCCGAATGCCATATAAATTAAAAAAGGCACAACCGAATCGAGTGCCAACATAAAACTGTCTAATAACATATAAATCCCTCTAAAATGCTGTAAAAATAAAGTAAAAACGTTATTCCATTATAACACTAAATAAATATAAGTCAATGATAAAAAGTTATAAATATACTTATATTTTCGGCCAAAATTTATGCTATTCAATAAAAAAGCAGGATGTTTTTGCACATCCTGCCTCTAAACCTTATTCAAAAGAACTGCAATCAATGCGCTCTATAAAGTTCAGTCCGCCTTCACCGCGGTTGACTTTAAGAACAAAATCAAACTTATCATAATCCGTGCAAAGCGCAAAATCGGTTTTAGGATACACATGCTGCATATCGGGATCAAAAAACTTTTTGCCGGCGCGGTGATTCAAAATATCTTTTATGCGCTCTTCAAGATTTTGAAGCGGCTTACCCTCAAGCATACTTTTAATATAATCCTGGCAAAGTGTGTCTTCGGGGGTGAGATCGGTTCCCAAAACGCCCATTGCAACAATGGAAACGGTTTCGGGATTTTTATATTTAATGTATTTCGCAACCGCCTTTGCGTTAACAAGGGAAGCGGTAATAACCTCATCGGCATGAACGGAATTTGCGATACCCTGCGTTCCTGCGGAGGTTGTGTGAACAACGGTTCTGCCGTTAAAATCCGTGTTTGCGATTTCTGTTGGTGAATTGCCGAAATCAAATCCCGGAAGCATAACGCCCTTGCGTTCGCCTATAAGCACAACGCTGCTGTCCTTTTCCTTAAAATCGTATGCAATCTGCATATCGCCAACCGCGATAAGCTTGCCGGCGCCTCTTGCCATAATATACGCTTCAACCGAGAAAGCGCGGAAAACGTCAATAACAACCGTAAGTCCGGTTGCCTGCTTTGCGCCTTCAATAAAATTAAGCAATCTTATATTCATAAAAACACCTCTTTTAATATTATAAATAACGCATAAATCCTTGTCAACCTACACATAGGAGTTTTTTTCTTGACAAAAAGAGCCGGTATGTGTTAAAATTCATTTGACTTGTGAGGGAGTAGCAGGCGCGTTTCGGCGCAGGTTTACCAACAATCTCGGCTTTTGGCCTGGTAAATCTTTAATTTGTGAGACTCATGTGTATGCATGGGGTCTTGTTATACGCTTTTTTACCTATGCATATATAAATGCATAGGTTTTTGTTTTTAAGGGAGATAGTATGAGTTTTGTATTTATTGTTAACAGTATTCTAATGGGTGTCGGTCTTGCGATGGATGCTTTTTCGGTTTCCTGCGCGAATGCACTGACAGAGCCTGATATGAAACACGGCAGGATGTGTCTTATTGCCGGCACATTTGCGGTTTTTCAGATCGTTATGCCGCTTATCGGTTGGGCTTTTGTTCACACGGCGGTTGAAAAATTCAAGGTTTTTGAAAAATTCATTCCGTATATCGCACTCGGTTTATTGTTGTTCATAGGCGGCAAAATGCTTATCGAGGGCATAAAAAATAACGAATCGGATGAAGAAATCAAGGTCGGCTTTGCAGGGCTTATGATTCAGGGCGTTGCCACAAGCATTGATGCCCTTTCGGTTGGTTTTACGATTTCGGAATTATCGGCAGGTCTTGCAATAAGCGAAGCGCTCATAATCGGTGTTGTAACATTCATCATTTGCATTGCGGGACTGCTTATCGGCAAAAAATTCGGAACTGTTCTTTCAAATAAGGCCTCTGTTTTAGGCGGCATTATTTTGATCGGTATAGGCATCGAGATATTTATCAAGGGGGTTATATAATGGAAACGGTTTTAACGATCGCTTTATTTATTGCGGGTCTGGTCGCCCTTATAAAAGGCGGAGATTGGTTTGTTGACGGTTCTTGCGGCCTGGCAAGAAAATTCCGCGTTCCTGAGCTTCTTATCGGCGCTACTGTTGTTTCGATCGGCACAACCCTGCCGGAGGTTATGGTTTCGGCAACCGGCGCTTTCAAGGGAAGCGGCGCCATGGCATACGGAAATGCCATTGGATCCGTTATCTGCAACACGGCGCTTATCGCGGCAATAACCGTTGCCGTTAAACCTTCATCGGTCGATAAAAAAACACTTAAAATCCCGGTGCTGTTCTTCTTTGCGTCGGCGCTGTTTTATGTTTTTTGCGCATATTATTTCGGCGAATTTTCAAGAATAAGCGGCATAATTCTTTTAACGGTTTTCGCGGTTTATATAATTCTTTCTGTGTATCTTGCCAAAAATAAACCCGAGCTTGCTCCCGAAGCGGAGGAGGCGGAAGATGAGGGTGAGGAAGAGGACTTAGGCAAGCTTCTTCTCTTGCTTGTGTTGGGTGCGGCGCTTATTGCCGTTGGCGCGTGGTTGCTTGTTGAAAACGGACAAAAAATCGCCATTTGGCTCGGCGTTCCCGAAACGGTGGTTGCCCTCACATTTGTGGCTCTCGGCACGTCACTTCCCGAACTTGTAACGGCGGTAACCGCGCTTTCAAAAGGTCACGGGGCATTATCCCTCGGAAATGTTATCGGCGCGAATTTGTTTAACCTTGTGCTTGTTTCCGGAACTGCCGTTACGATCAGTCCCTTTAAGGTTCCGGCGGAAAAAATGTTTATGGGATATAACACATCATTGCTTATCGAGCTTCCGCTTATGCTTTTTGTTATGGTGTTTTTGTGTGTTCCGGCACTTATTCGCGGCAAGCTTTCAAGGTGGCAGGGCGTTATATTGCTGATGGTTTATTTCGGCTTTTGCGCTTTTCAGTTCTTTGCTTAATAAATGCAAAACAAAAACGCGGACTTAAAAAGTCCGTGTTTTTTCTTACGCAATAATAGTTTCGGCAGAAAAACTGCTTTTGGAATATATAAAAAAAGGGCAAAAATACTTGACAAAAATATTAAAGGTATTAAAATAAAAATGTAAATTTTAGGAGGTATCTATTTATGGAGGAAAAAGTGTTTATCGGCCTTGCCGAAGAAAGTATAACTCCCGATAAGAGCGTTAACCTTACCGGTCAGTTCTATGAAAGAGTTTCTGAATATGTTGAAACACCCGTTACCGCAACCGCTATGGCAGTTAAGGTAGGGGAGGAGCAGATGGTTTTTGTAAGCTGCGATCTTATGAATATGATGGATTCTCTTTCCGATGCCGTTCGCGCTAATGTTGACGGTTATAACGGACTTGACGCAAACAAGGTTATGCTTCACGCAACCCATACTCACGCTTCGGTTGGCTATGCTTGCTCATATAAAACAAAAACAAAGGCTCCCGGCGGCCTTAAAGTTCTTCTTAAGTATGCCGAGGGAATGAACTATCTTGAAATGAAGGCTGACCGTGAGGCTGAAATGGACTATGCCGAGGGCGCAAAGTTCCTTGAGGAGCATTTAACAAAGGTTATCAAAGCCGCTTGGGATAATCTTCATCCGGCTTATTATCAGTTCGGCTTCGGCAGAGCCGCAATCGGTCTTTGCCGCAGAGCGGTTTATGATGACGGTTCTGCGCAGATGTGGGGCGATACTTCCGAATCAAACTTCAAAGAGCTTGAGGACGGTACCGATTCCGGCATCGAAATGATGTTTATTTATAACGAGGATAAAAAACTTGAAGGTATTCTTCTTAATATCGCCTGTCCTTCTCAGGTTATGGGTCAAAGAAGCGTTATTTCTTCTGACTATTGGGGCAAGGCGAGAATTCTTCTTCGTGAGCATTTCGGTGAAGACCTTAAAATCATCGGCACTTGCGCTCCCTCAGGTGACCTTTGCCCCCGCGATCTTACCCGTTGGGTTAACCCCGAAACTCCCATTAAGGATCCTAACATCAACCGTCCTAACAACCTTATTCGCCGCGCTGATCCTTCTATGTTCGATGTTAAGGGAACATGGAAAATCGGTAAGCGTATCCTTCACGAGGTTGTTGACACCTTTGATGAGCTTGATCCCGCAGAAATGAAGAATACCGCTGAGTTTAAGCATAATGTTAAGGTTCTTGACCTTCCTTACCGCAAGGTAACAAAGGCAGAATATGAAAGCGCTCTCAAAGCTGTTAAGGATTTCGTTGCAAATGCAAAAAGCCCCGATATCAACTTTGAGGACACCGCAAAAATGCACGTTTATGCCGGTATTCTTGCAAGATATGAAAACCAGCAGACCATTGATATTTATCCTACCGAGGTTCACGTTGGCCGTTTCGGTGATGTTGCTTTCACAACAACTCCTTTCGAGCTTTTCCATAACTACGGTAATCAGATCCGTTCTCGTTCTTATGCAATGCAGACCTTCCAGGTTCAGATGACCAACGGTTATTACGGTTATCTTCCCACTGAGAAGGCAGAGCAGGGAAGCCACTATTCCGCTTATGTTTCAAGCGGTCATGTAGGCCATGAGGGTGGCGACCTTCTCGTTCGTTACACAGTTTCCGAAATCAACAAGTTGTTCAAAAAGGAAAACTGATTTTTAACGCTTAATGAAAAATCCCCTTGGATATTCCAAGGGGATTTTTGTTTGCGTTTTTTTAGATAAGGGTTGCTTTCTTTATTTTCTGTTCGGTGAGCGGCTTGTCAAAATAGTCGGTTTCAACCTCGGCTATTTTGTCAACGACCTCAATACCCTCAACAACCTTGCCGAAAGCGGCATACTGTCCGTCAAGGTGCGGCGCATCGGCGTGCATGATGAAGAACTGTGACGAAGCGGAGTTCGGGTCGTTTGTGCGTGCCATGGAGATAACGCCTCTTGTGTGATTAAGAGTGTTCTGCGCAAAACCGTTGCAGGCAAATTCGCCCTTTATGGTCTGCTCAGAGCCGCCCATTCCTGTACCCTGCGGGTCGCCGCCCTGAATCATAAATCCACTAATAACACGGTGGAAAATAAGTCCGTCATAAAAACCTTCGCTAACAAGCTTTTCAAAGTTTTTAACCGTTTCCGGTGCCATTTCGGGATATAATTCAATTTTGATTATACCGCCGTTTTCCATTTCGATTTGTACCATTATTCTTTCTCCTTAAAAGTTTTATTTTGCATTTTTATTATACAATAAAAAACTTGTTTTGTAAACTGAATTATATTTTCAATATACAAAAAGAAGGTTACTGAGTGTAACCTTCTTAAATATTTTGTTATGCCAAAATAAAGCTTTTTAGGGGCGCAACTTGTCAGGAGTGATTTATCGTTTGGCACACAAGGCGAATTAATTGATTGTATTCGTGCTCTTTTTTTAAAATCAGTCATTTTCGGTCAAGCAAGATGCTTATTTTTGGTTAAAAAATCAAATTTCAAGCACGGTATTGTGCAAATACACGATTTATTTTGAGCGTTATTGACTTTTTTTGCTCGTTTTAGTATAATTTCGTTAAAGATATACAGATTGAGGGAAGACAGATGCTAACACATGAAAGACGAAATAAAATATTAGAGCAGCTTAATATAAACGGAAATTTAGAAGTAACCGCGATAGCAAAAGAACTTAATGCAAGTGAAAGCACGATCAGACGAGATTTACTTGCCCTTTCCAATCTCGGAAAGCTTAAAAAAGTTCACGGTGGCGCAACATTATTATCAGAGGAATTTAAGCAAAACGAAGATACATTAGAGAACAAAAATCTTAAAAACATCGAAGAGAAAACGGCAATCGCCAAATATGCCGTGGGTTTGATAAAAGATGACGATTTTGTTTATGTTGATGCTGGCTCAACAACGTTTTTGTTGACAAAATTTATCGAAAAAACGGGTGCAACATTCGTAACGAACGGTCTTTCGCAGGCAAAAGAGCTTTCAAGGAAAAATATTAAGGTTATTTTATTGGGCGGCGAATTAAAACATACAACCGATGCAATAATAGGTATGGATGCTCTTATAAATATGCAAAAATATAATTTTTCAAAAGCCTTTATGGGCGCAAACGGCGTCAGCGAACGCCAGGGCTTTACAACCCCCGATAATGACGAAGGTTTAATCAAATCAGTTGCGATAGAAAGAAGCTTTGTATCATACGTTTTATGTGATTCAACGAAATTCAATAAGGTTTCGGGATATTCTTTTGCCAAAATTGATTCTTCTTGCATAATCACAACCGGTTGCAGCGATCAAGGCATTAAGAAAAAAACTGTTGTAAAGGAGATAATTTAATTGGTTTATACGTTAACGTTGAACCCCGCGCTTGATTATGTTATGAAGCTTGACAACCTGAGATTTGATGACATAAACAGATCTTATGAAGAAAAGATTTATTTTGGCGGAAAAGGAATAAATGTATCGGTTATTTTAAGCAGATTGGGTGTTGAAACGCGTGCTTTGGGCTTTATAGGCGGCTTTTCCGGCGGAAAATTGGAAGAAATGCTCAAATGCGAAAATATCGACTGTGATTTTTGCCGTCTTAGCAGCGGCAACACAAGAATAAATGTTAAAATCAAATACGATTCCGAGCTTGATATTAACGCTGACGGGCCAACGATCGATAATTCCGATATTGAAAACCTTTTTGATAAAATAAAGGAAATCAAAGACGGTGATTATTTTGTGTTGGCAGGATCTATCCCGAAGAGCTTACCCGAAGATATTTATGAAAGAATAATTCAAACGCTTAAAGATAAAAAGGTTAATATAGTTGTGGACGCGACGAACAACCTTTTGCTAAATATATTAAAGTATAAGCCCTTCCTTATAAAGCCGAATCATCACGAACTCGGTGATATGTTCGGTGTTATTACGAATACGGATGAAGAAATAATTGAGTATTCAAAAAAACTGCAGGACATGGGAGCCAGAAATGTTTTGGTTTCAAGGGCAAAGGACGGCGCCCTGCTTTTGGATGAAAACGGCAAAGTCACAAAAATCGGAATAGCCAAGGGCAAGCTTGTAAACAGTGTTGGCTGCGGTGACAGTATGGTTGCCGGTTTCGTTGCAGGATATATCTTAAAAAATGATTACGAGTATGCTTTGAAGCTTGGAACTGCCTGCGGCGGAGCAACCGCGTTTTCACCCGAACTTGCAACAAAAGAGGAAATTTTATTCGTTTTTGATAACGAATTTAAAAAATAAAAAAAGGAGAATACTATGAAAATCATCGATTTATTACAATCCGGCGCAATTTCATTGAACGAAACCGTTCAAACCAAAGAAGAAGCCATTGATAAGTTGGTTTCTTTGCATGAGGCGGCAGGCCATCTTGCTGATGTGAATGAATACAAATCAGCAATTTTAGCCCGCGAAGAGCAAAGCTCAACCGCTATCGGTGAAGGTATTGCGGTTCCGCATGCAAAATCAGTATCTGTAAAAACTCCTTCACTCGCAGCAATCACCGTTCCGCAAGGTGTTGATTATGACGCACCTGATAAGCAAAAATCAAATTTGCTGTTTATGATTGCCGCTCCGCTTGACGGCGATGTGCATCTTGAAATTTTGTCACGCTTGATGACAATGCTCATGGAACCCGAATTTTGCAACAATTTAAGAAATGCAAAATCACCCGAGGAATTCTTAAAAATCATTGACGATAAGGAAAATGAAAAGTATTCCGAGAAAAAGGTTGAAAATGCCGAAACCGGCTATAAAATTTTGGCCGTAACGGCTTGCCCGACCGGTATCGCGCATACCTATATGGCGGCTGAAGCACTTGAAAAAGCAGGAGAAGCGTTGGGTTACAAGCTTAAAGCTGAAACAAACGGCTCCGGCGGCGTTAAAAACGCATTAACAAAAGAAGAAATCGCGAAATGCGACGGAATAATCGTTGCTGCCGACAAAAATGTTGATATGGCAAGATTTGACGGAAAGCCCGTACTTAAAACGTCGGTTTCAAACGGTATTAACAAGCCTGAAGAATTGATAAATCAGATTGTTAAAAAGAAAGTTCCGGTTTATCATTCAACCGAAGAGGACACTTCAAGCTCGTTTGAAGATACTGAGAGCTTCGGCAGAAGAGTTTATAAGCACTTGATGAACGGTGTATCACACATGCTTCCGTTCGTTGTAGGCGGCGGCGTTTTAATCGCAGTTGGCTTCTTGATTGATACAATCTTGGGAAATGCCACATTGGCAGACGGCAGCGCAAACGGCGCTTTCGGTTTCACAAGCTTTGCGGCTTCAATTCCGTTCTGGATCGGTAAAATCGCATTTGGATTGATGCTCCCGATTCTTTCCGGCTATATCGCAATGTCAATCGCCGACAGACCCGGCTTGTTACCGGGTATGTTAGGCGGTATGATAGCGGCAAACGGATACACCTTTAAATCCATGTTTGAAGCACAGAATATTGCCGGTGACGGTGCTGCGGTTTCCGGCTTCCTCGGTGCTCTTTTCGCAGGCTTTGTGGCAGGTCTTATTGTAAACCTTTTGAAAAAAGGCTTCAGCTGGCTTCCCAAGGCAATGGACGGTATTAAACCCGTATTCCTTTATCCGTTATTCGGTTCTATGCTTATCGGCGCTGTAATGTGCCTTGTCAATCCTGCAATCGGATTTTTAAACACTGCCGTTTCAAACGGACTTACCTCACTTGGAACAACAAGCAAACTGTTGCTTTCGGTTGTTTTGGCAGGTATGATGGCAATCGATATGGGCGGACCCTTCAACAAAGCGGCTTATGTTTTCGGCACTGCGGCTATTGCTGACGGTAACACATGGATTATGGCTGCCGTTATGATCGGCGGTATGGTTCCCCCAATAGCTATTGCACTTTCAACAAGCTTTAACAAGAAAAAATGGAACAGCGAAGAATTAAAGTCAGGTCCTGTAAACTATTTAATGGGTCTTTGCTTTATAACCGAGGGTGCTATCCCTTATGCTGCGTCTGATCCGCTTAAAGTTATTCCTTCCTGCATTGTCGGTTCTGCCGTTGCAGGTGGTTTAACCTCAATGTTTAACGTTGCATGTCCTGCTCCTCACGGCGGCATCTTCACATTCATCGTATGTGAAAATCCGTTCCTCTATGTCGTAGCTTTGGTTGCCGGCTCTATTGCAGGTGCACTTATGCTTGCGTTATTAAAGAAAAACAAGAATTAAAAGGAAGAATTATTAATGGTTTCTAAAAATTTTACAATTCACAATAAAATGGGATTTCACATGCGTCCGGCAAATATGTTTATTGCCGAAATGACTAAATACGCCGGTGAAGTTACAATTACTTTTAATGACAGTAAAATCAACGGCAAAAGTATTATGGCCATTATGGCCGCTTGCATTAAATGCGGATCTGAAATCACTGTTGAATGTGACGGAGCTGATGAGGCTGCAATGCTGAGCGCTGCTGAAAATCTGATTGAATCAGGTTTTGGCGAAGAATAAGTTTTAATATAAAAAGCGATGTAAATCTTTTGGAATTATTTACATCGCTTTTTTCCAAACAAGGTTATGGTGATATTATGTTAAAAGGAATAGGCGCATCAAAAGGATACGGTATCGGTAATGTTATAATAATCAAGGATATAAATCTTGATTATTCCTCTGTTGTGTTTACCGATGCGGAAAACGAGAAAAAAAGACTGAATGAGGCAGTTGAAAGTTTTTGCGAGGAAACAAAAAAACTGATCGAGGATTTAAAAGAATCGGCAGGCGAAAAAGAATCGCAGATACTTGAAGGTCATTTAATGATGTTAAATGATCCGTTTATGCTTTCTCAAATGCAGGATAATATTGAAAAAGGGTTAACGGCCGAAGCGAGTGTTGATACCGTTTGCAAAATATTTTATGATATGTTTTCAGGCGTATCCGATGAATTTACCCGCCAAAGAGCAACCGATGTTAAGGATATTAAGGACAGCCTTTTAAGAATTTTGTTGAATGTTGAATCGGTTGATATTTCAAGCGTTCCCAAGGGCACGGTACTTATTGCCAAAGATTTCACCCCCTCCATGACATCGCAAATCAACAAAAACAATGTTACGGCACTTGTAACCGAAATCGGCGGTGTTACCGGCCACAGTGCGATACTTGCAAGAGCAATGGGTATTCCTGCGGTTATTTCCGTTAATAATGTTACAAGCATTGTTAAAAACGATCAGCAAATAATTGTTGACGGTTCAAAGGGTAAGGTTATTTTAAACCCCACGGACGAGGAAATAAAAATATATAAGCAGTTGCAGCAGGACTATATTCTTGAAAAAGAAAGCCTGAATGATTATTTCGGCAAACAGACCGTAACAAAGTCCGGTATAGTTAAAAAGGTTTACGGAAACATCGGTAAACCTGACGACGTTCAAAACGTGATTCAAAACGGCGGTGAAGGAGTTGGGCTGTTCCGAACAGAGTTCTTGTTTATGGATAGGGATTCCGCCCCAACAGAGGAAGAACAGTTTGAAGCGTATTCAACCGTTGCAAAGGCGATGAACGGCAAGGAAGTTATCATCAGAACCCTTGATATCGGCGGCGATAAAGAAATTCCTTATATGGATATCCAAAAAGAAGAAAACCCGTTTTTGGGGCACAGAGCAATTCGCTATTGCCTTGATAATGTGGATTTGTTCAAGGGTCAAATAAGGGCTATTTTAAGAGCCGCGCAGTTCGGCAACATAAAGTTTATGTTGCCCCTAATCACAAGCCTTGATGAAGTTAAAAAGGCTAAAGAAATTATTGAAAGTTGCAAAAAAGAGCTCACGAGCGAAAATTTGGCTTATAAAGATGCTAAGATAGGTGTTATGATTGAAACCCCGTCTGCCGCAATTATAAGTGATTTGTTGGCAAAAGAAGTGGATTTCTTCTCGATAGGCACAAATGATTTAACCGGATATACCATGGCGGTTGATAGGGGAAATGCAAAGGTATCTAATCTTTATGATGTTATGCAGCCCTCTGTTTTAAGATTGATAGAAACAATTATCAAAAATGCCAAAAAAGAAGGCATTGAGGTTGGTATGTGCGGTGAGGCCGCTTCATACGAGCAGTTGATCCCAAGCCTTGTTGAATGGGGATTGGATGAATTTTCTGTTTCGCCCTCCTCAATTTTGATAACAAGAAAGAGAATTTGCGAAATTCCGTAAAACATATATTAAAAGAGACATCCAATCGGATGTCTCTTTTTTGATAAGCGGAAAATCAAGATAATATTTCATAAAAAAATCCCGTCCACTATCGTGAACGGCGGTTTTGTGATTAACGCCCCTTTTGACAAGCCTGAAACAATCAAACTAATTTACTTGTAAAAAAGCTCGATGTATTTCGGAATTTTTATCAAAAAAGTATATTTTCAAAGCTTCAGCTACATTTGGTTTCA
Source organism: Acutalibacteraceae bacterium (assembly GCA_045642495.1). GTDB lineage: Bacteria > Bacillota > Clostridia > Oscillospirales > Acutalibacteraceae > UBA737. Next base: position 6,067 of record JAZUJA010000020.1, on the reverse strand, counting down.
GAACAATTGTGTGATCGTTTAAAGGAAAATAATGTCCATTCCAATTGTAGTAATAATTACTTTGTTGGTGCTCAAGGTCAATAAAGGTTCCGTCTGAGGACAAACTAACTCCCTCACTTTTATATGCCCTTCCATCAATTTCCCCTTCGTATTTTACTACTCCATCAAGCCCCGTATTGGGATCACCTGTTAATATTTTTGGGTATTTTTCTTTATCATCTTTACATGGAATAAGAACATTATTATATATAATGAATTTTCCATTTGAAAGTATTTTTTCTGCATTGCCTAAATTATATTCATTTTCTTCTACTGTCGTTTCTATTATTCCGTTAGGATCTTTTTTCCATTTACCTTCAAATGTTATATAAAATGCAGAATGGTATTCCATTTTTCCTTCATCGAAAAACGATACTACAAAATCCTCAATTTGGGTTTTTTCAATAGCTTCCCTAAGCCAAATAATTTGATATTTTTTCCCTGCTGGAGAGGAATTAATATCTATTAAACCCTCAAACGGCTTTATGCATTTGCTTATTTCTTTTTCCTTGGTATTCCTTAAATCAACATAATCTTTCGGAATAGTAAAACTCGGCGAGTTAAAGGAAAAATATTCTTTTCCCTTATTATCTAAAAATGATGATGTTATATCATTATAATAATATTCTCTATTGTTAAATGTTATTTTCATATTATTAAAATCGAATTTTATCCGCTTTTCTTCAATAATATCAGCATCATTATACTTGTAATACGAATTCAAGGAATAGTCATCAAAATTAGTTTTATAAATTGTTACGATTCCAAGATCAATATTAAAGACATAATAATTTTTATCTTGACCAATATAAGTTCCTGAAATCGATCGTTCGAGTTCTGATTTATCTGCGGGGTTATTTCCACAAGCAGATAAGAAAAGCAAAAAAATAATCATAATCATAGAAATCATTCTTTTATGCATTTAAGATACCTCCAATATTTGCTTTGCACTCATATAAGTGCAAAATAATTATATCAATTTCATAACGACACCATTTCAATATCGGTTAAAAAATATAAAATAATTCATTTTATATCCAATATTCCTCTATCTCGACAGTATAGTCTTCCGAATCGTCAAAGTATCTACTCATTCTTGTGTTTATTTCAAACGACTCATTAACTCGGCACAGGTCACTAAAAACCGTTTCCCTAGCAACGACATTATAAGAACTGTCTTTTATTACAATATTAAATTTAATATAATCACTTGCTTCTTTACCGTCGGCATTATAAGTTTCTGTGCCGCTTACGGTTACGAACATTTTTCCTGATGCTATATATGCCTTTAAATCGTTTATTTTATATTTCATAATCACTCTATTAACAATAGTAGAGGATACCCCATAACTCAATTCGCCAATCGGAATATCAACATCAATTTTTCCAAACTTTTTAGCACCACAAACCGTACAGTATTTATTTTTATAGAAATGTGATGTCAATTCATTTTCTTTCTCATAACTGTTTCCACAAACTCTACAGGTAAATTTGCTTTTGCCTTTGACAACACAGGTGGATTTTTCCAAAACGGTTTCTTCGTAATCGTGTTTTGCCTCAATTTTTTGGGTATAATTATAGTCGCAATTTTTACAATAATACTTGATTTCTCCGTCTTCGGTGCATGTAGCTTCTTTTATAATTTTTTCTGCCATTTGGTGTTCATGAGCACCGCGACTGCAAATAAATACTATAATAACAAAAACTATAATGCCGATAACTGTAATTGTAATTTTTATATTTCGTTGCAAATTTTCTTTCTTTTCGTCTTCCACTTTCAAATAAACATATTCTTTTTTTGAATTTTCCTTGGAAATATTTTGACTAGATTTAACTGAACAACCACAATACTTACATACAACTCCTTCATCGTTTATTTTTTCACCGCAATTTGAGCAAAATTTCATTTCCTTTTCACCTCGTATTTTTGTGTTTGCACTTATATAAGTGCAAGATAATTATATTTATTTCATATAATAAAGTCAAGAACTTTGTTCTTAAATAAGTGCAAAGGATTGTACGTTTATGAATGCGAAAATTGAGAAACAAATCGGCAATAATATTCGAAATCTAAGGGAAAAAGCAAACATTACACAAGAACAGCTTTCCGCAAGATTACAAGTTAACGACTGTGATATCACAAGAAGTGCACTTGCTAAAATTGAGGTTGGTCAAAGACATTTATACCCTGATGAAATACTTTTGATAAAAGAAATACTTAACATTAGCTTTGAAGAAATTTTTAAGATAGATAACAATTAAACCGCCGCAGATTTCTGCGGCGGTTATTATATTACTCATTGTTTTTCTTTGCGGTGTTGAGGGAGGAAATGAGAAGTTTTTTAAGCTCCAGGCAATCGTTAAGTAAAGATTCAAACATTTTATCATCTATATAATCAGACTTAAATAGCAATCTCAACCAATATTCCGTTTCGGCGGTTTCTTTAAGTGAAATATGCAGTTTTGCAACAAAATCCGCTTTACTGTTACCATATTGTGCTTCATTGATGTTTGCACCTATTGATGTACCGCTACGAATAATTTGTTTTGAAATAATATGTTCCGTTTTTGTGCCTTCAAGGAACTTGCAAAGTTTAATAATTCTTGCAGCAAATTCTATTGATTTATCAATTAAAATGTTTTCTTTCATTTATATCACCGAGTTTATTTTAGCACAAACTTTTAGGTAATTCAATTATTCATTAAACGGTTATTCGTTATTCATTATTCATTTAGAAAACCTATCACATTGATTTAACGAATAATGAAGACTTAATAATGAAAAATGAATAATACAAAGTGAAAACCTACCACTTTCGTGATAGGTTTTCGCTTTGGAGGCACCACCCAGAATCGAACTGGGGATAAGGGCTTTGCAGGCCCCTGCCTTACCGCTTGGCCATGGTGCCGAATATTCTACTGTTAAATATAGGGCACTTAAAAAATTAAGTGCCCTTGGAGCGGATTACGAGGCTCGAACTCGCTACCTCCACCTTGGCAAGGTGGCGCTCTACCAGATGAGCTAAATCCGCAAAAATGGTGCCTCCGGTCGGAATCGAACCAACGACACGAGGATTTTCAGTCCTCTGCTCTACCGACTGAGCTACAGAGGCAAATGGCGACCTGGATGGGGATCGAACCCACGACCTCTAGCGTGACAGGCTAGCGTTCTAACCAGCTGAACTACCAGGCCGGATGGTGGGAACAATAGGGCTCGAACCTATGACCCTCTGCTTGTAAGGCAGATGCTCTCCCAGCTGAGCTATGCTCCCACAAAAGCGCTGGTTTTGCTTGTACTCACCGGCGACAAGCATTATACTATCACAATCTGCTCTGAATGTCAAGAGATTTTTTCATATATTTTTAAGTTTTTTTATCTGTGGAATATATGCCGTTTGAAATCGAGGCAAACCACTAAATCTTGCGTGTTACAAAAACCTTGCGTTCGCATTTTTCATCGGGAATATCAAATTTAAGTTCGCCGAAAACAGAAATTGTTTCAAGTCCTGCCTCATTTAATGCGGTTTCAATTTCCATATCTGTGTATGCGCGCTCGGAAAATTTTTCGCATCCGAGAATATTTCCGCATGAATCTTCAAATTGAAGGGTTATATCAACAAGGTTTCCGTTCCGCTCGTTTTGCCAGACACAGCGAACATTTTCGCCGTCCTTTTCAAATATATTATCGGCAAGCACGAATTTATGCTTAAAAACCGTATTTACATCAAAAATAAAAAGACGGTCTTTTTCAAGAAAAAGCGCAGTTTTGGCGATAGCCGCCTTAAAATCTTCGTAATCTGTTATATGGTTTAGCGAGTCAAGGCAGCAAACGGCTCCGTCAACCGTGCCGTAAAGATCAAGCTGAGCGGCGTTTTGGCATAAAAACATAACGTCCTCGTCACACTTTTTTGCCATTGCTACCGATAGCATATCGGGGGAGATATCAACACCTACAACCGAAATGCCGTTTTTTGCAAGGCGAAAGGAAAATTCGCCCGTTCCGCAGCAAAGGTCTAAAAGCAGGGTGGGTTTTCTGTCAAACTTATCAAAAAGAGAGAGCAGATATTCCGTTCGTTTATCATACTGCGCGTCCTCCATAAGCAAATCATAATACCGTGCAAACTCGTTATACATTTTTTCTCCCTGCCTTTCTTTCGGGATTTTATCACAAAAGGCATAAAAAGTCAAATTAAAAGACCGCCCTTTTAGGACGGTCATTAAAATATTACATAAAGAATTGATGATACCATACAAGGAAGGTGTAAACGGTCCAAATTTTGCGGCTTACATCTTCTTTTCCTGATTTATGGCGATCAAGAAGCGCAACAAGCTTTTCGGTATTGAAATATTTCTTTGCGGCATCGCTTTGGAACATTTCCTTAACGGTGTTGTAATATTCTTCCTCTTTAAGCCAAACTCTGATAGGCACGGGGAAACCGAGTTTATCTTTTTCGGCGGTAACCTTCGGCAAGGTTTTTTCCGCCGCCATACGAAGCGCCAGCTTGGTTGTTTTGGTGTTGACTCTGCAATCAAGCGGAATGGTTTGAGCTAAAGCCATAACATTGCGGTCAAGGAACGGAACGCGAAGCTCAAGCGAGTTTGCCATACTTGTTTTGTCGGCTTTAAGCAAAATATCGCCCATAAGCCACATATTTATATCAAGATACTGCATTTTTGTGATGGTGTCTTTATCCTTAACTTCCTTATAAAACTTATCGCAAAGGATCTTCGGCGCACCGGTTTGCTTGGCGATTTCGCTTTTGAGGATATTATCGCGCTCTTTCTTTGAAAAGATGTTTGCGTTTCCGATAAATCTTTCCTCAATGGTTTTGCCGCGGCGAATAAGATAGTTTATGCCGTGAATACGGGGCAGATGCTCACATATTTTGGAAATAATTCTTCTTATCGGGAAAGGAATACTGTCATAAGCGGTAACGGTTATCGGCTCTTGGTAAATTCTGTATCCGCCGAAAAGCTCGTCCGCGCCTTCGCCCGACATAACGACCTTAACATACTTTGAAGCAAGGTTGCTTACAAAATAAAGTGCTATCGCCGCAGGATCGGCAAGAGGCTCGTCCATGTGATACTGTATTTTGGGGAAGGTTGACCAATATTCTTCGGGCGTGATGATTTTTGAAATGTTTTCAACGCCTATCGTATCGGCAAAATTCTTTGCAAAGTGAATTTCGTTGTATCTGTCACCGTCGGGACTTTCAAAGCCTACCGTAAAGGTTTTGTCAACCTGCGCGGCTTCGGCGATATAGCTTGAATCAATACCGCTTGAAAGGAAAGATCCAACCTCAACATCTGCGATTTTATGCGCCTTAACCGATTCTCTTATGGTTTCGTTAACCTTGTCGGCATAATATGAAAGAACACCGGGAACTTCATTGAATTCCGGACGGAAATAACGAACCTTTTCAAACTTTCCGTCCTTTAAGGTGAAATAATGTGCCGGCGGCAGTTTGAAAACATTTTTGAAAAATGTTTCCTCTGTGGGCGAATATTGGAAAGAAAGGTAATGCGCAAGCGCTTCCTCGTTAAGCTCCTTTTTGAAATCGGGATGATCAAGGAAAGACTTGATCTCAGAGCCGAACATAAAGCTATCGCCCATAAATGTATAATAAAACGGCTTGATTCCGAATATATCGCGCGCACCGAAAAGGGAACCGTCTTCCTTATTATATATAACAAAGGCATACATTCCGCGTAAACGGTTAACAACCGCCGTGCCCCATTGCTCATATCCGTGAATTATAACATCGGTATCGGCATTGGTGGCAAAGGTGTGTCCCTGCGCCTTAAGCTCTTCACGAAGCTCCTTAAAATTATAGATTTCACCGTTGAATATGATAACCATACTTTCGGTTTCGTTAAATATCGGCTGATCGCCGCCCGAAAGGTCCTGAATGCTGAGTCTGCGAAAGCCCAGTGCAACCTTTTCGTTAACAAACTGACCTGCCGAGTCGGGTCCGCGATGAACAATACGGTCCATCATTTTGTTTAAGACCGTTCCGTTATCACCTAT
>JAZUJA010000019.1:0-50595 GCA_045642495.1 Acutalibacteraceae bacterium | reverse complement strand
CGCATTTTCAGGCAGGTTCGGATTATTTTCGTCAGGCTAACTTTACACGAGAATTATAAAGGCATAGTATCAAATCTGTTACCAAGTTATTGTAAAATTTATGCAAAATAAAAACGGCATCACAATCAGCGATGCCATTTGTTTTTTATATTAACTGTTGTTCATTTATCATCAGTTTGAATTTAAGTCCTAATGTTTCGGCGGCCTTGCGGCACAAAATCATACGCTCCATAAATATTTCAAAATATTCCATAACCGAGCCTACGCGCGTATCAATTTGAAGCTTTAATTTTATAAGCGAATGGGCTTCGTTTATTTTTAATTCGGATTTTGTAACCGAGTAATTTACGCGGTCGTGAATATCAAAATCATTGAAATCTTTAGTTCTCACACGGCTTCTTCTAACATCGGATTTATCCGCGATAATAAGTGCCGCCGCCAAAGGACTTACCGGCACGCCCGATCCTTCATCATGATTTCCGATAGCGGTCACCATAAGTGCAATTTCCTCGGGCGGAAATCCGAGATGATCAAGAATACGAAATGCCATCATACCGCCGCTTTGACTGTGATCTTCCCGGTTAATGAGATTGCCCATATCATGCAAAAATCCCGCGATTTTGGCAAGCTCCACCGTTCTTTCGGGATATCCGAGCGTTTGAAGGATATATCCCGCTTTTTCGGCAACCGCCGTAACATGTTCAAAGCTATGCTCGGTAAATCCGAGCGCGGCAAGACTGTCATCCGCCGCCTTAACATAGGTTCTGATAGTTGAATCGTTTCTAATTTCTTCGTAAGTCATAAATTTTATCCTTTTCTCGGTAGTGTTATGATCATTGTTGTGCCTTTATTAACCACACTGCGAAGTTCAATTTCTCCGCCGTGGAGTTTAACGGAATGCTTTACTATGGCCGATAATGGCGGTTTTTTCTTAAAATATTTTTTTGTTTAATTTTTTTCGCTTTATTGCGGAAATAGCCAAAAAAGACAGTAAAACCACCGTGAAAAGCGAAACGGAAGATACAAAATCTATCATAATATCGGTAACAAGCGGTCCGCGATCCGTGAAAGTTTGGATATATTCATCAATAAACGAAACGAAAAGCAGAAAAAACAATCCCATAAAAATATTATAGTGAGCAAACTTTTTCTTAATGGAAATAATAAGTCCGCTAACCGCAATTCCCAAAGCTGAAAACTCAATAACATGGGCGGATTTTCTTATATAATACGAATATTTCCAAGGCATATCAAAAGTGTTTTTCGGCAAAACTTTTTCAACAACCTCGGTGTTGGAAATATCATTGCTGATTTTTTTTGATTGTTCAACTGTTTTGAATGAATTTGAAAAAATAAATGCGACGATCAAAACGCAGATAATCGCCCAAACCGTTATCGCAACAGGCGGCTTTTTAAGGGTTAGAAAAATTTTCATAGACTCACCTCAAACGATAGTATATCATATTATATTTTCAGTTTCAATAAAAAAGAAGCCACAGTTTTTTTGCTGCGGCTTCTGTATTTTTATTCGGTTACAAAATGTTTTTTCTGTTTAAGATAGAATATTGCTCCAAGCAAAACCCAAACGCCAAGCATAATATATGATTCGGTTCCGAAGCATACGCCCGAAAGTCCCGGAATGGGAACAAGCTGCAAAATAATGAATGCTGCCGAGAAGATTGTTCCGATAACTGCCATTATTTTTAGTCCCAAAGCGGCATCGCCGTCGCGTTTTGCGGTAACAAGGGTTGCAAGGCAGGTGAAGCCGTAACCTATTGAAGCACCGATTGCCGACATATCAACAAACCAGCCAAGTGCTTCTCTGCCCAAAATCGGGCCGGAAAGGGAAATCAAAAGGCAGAATATCATCGCATTTTTCGGTGTGCCGTATTTGGGATCGATTTTGCCGAAGAACTTGGGCAAATATCCGTCGCGTGACATTGAGTACATAAGACGCGAGGAGGCAAGATAGAATCCCATAATTCCCGAAAGAACTGCGCAGGAAACGCCAACGCCAACAAGAACAGTACCGAAATTGCCGAGCATTTTCTTTGCCGCTTCAAGCAAGAGCCACGGTGTACCCTCACTGTTTACGATAAGCTCAGGCCACTTGCTTAAAACTGCGGCGGTTATGGTGTTGTTGGAAATATAAACAAAGCATCCGAAAACGATCGCAATGCACATAATGCCCATAACTTTTTTATAGGAAAATTTGAATTCTTCTGCCGCTTGAGGAATGGTGTCAAATCCAACGAACGCCCAGGGAGCTATCGCAAATGTTGCAAGAACGGAAGCCATAATCGACTGATTATCGAATTTTGAGCTATATGCTCCCGCTTCGATAGCGGCTGATTTATCAAAGCCCCAAACAGGCTTCATATTGGCAAAAACCGCATCTTTGGTTGTGAGGGCGGCAACAAAAAGGGTGAAGACGGAAATACCGAGTAAAACCGCAAGAACGGTTTGGATAAATCCTGCTTTTTTAACGCCGATTATGTTAAGCAGTGCGAACAAAATAAGAATTGCCATTGCAAAAAGAACTTCCGCAAGGAATATTTTGTTGTCTGCCAATGTGTATAGATAACCGTGCTTCAAAATGTCCGCTTTACCGTCAATACCGTCAACAATAAGACCGATTGCCGTTGAGTTCATCGGAACATTTGTAAGGTATGCCGCAACAAGAAACCATCCGCAAATATATGCCGCGGTTTTGCCGAAGCATGCTTTGGTGAAGGTGAACTCACCGCCGGCCTTAGGATATTTCGGAACCATATATGCATAAGAAAACGCAATTATCATCATAACAAGTGCGCCAAGCACCATTGCGATCGCCGTTCCGTAAACGCCGGATTTGGGAAGAAATTTTTTGCCGGGATTTATAAATGAGCCCCATCCGATTATGCAACCGAACGCGATAGCCCAAACATTTATAGGGTTAAGTTGTTTTTTAAGCGCGGGAGAAGATGGTGTTGAATTGTTCATTTTTTTGTTTCCCCTTTATTAAATATCATAAGTTTTGTCGATAGCTTTAAGCTCACGGAAGGTATCTATTTCAACAATATCTTCCGATTTGCATTCGCGAACAGCGATATTATAATGATCTTTGAACACTTTAAGCGCGGTTTGTTCCCAATAAAATTCATGACCGCCGGGCATATTGTAGGCCTCTTCAAGATCGGTTTGCATCATTTTTCCGTCCTGTTCATTCCAATAGGAAATGCCAACCATCTGATAGCAGTTTACACCGCCGACCTTTTGTTCAACGATTCTTCCGCCCTTAACTTCAAAGCACCAGTCGTCACTTCTTTCCATCGGAATACCGAGGAAATCGGAAGAATAATGATACTTTGTAACGATATCGGGATTAGAAATAAGAAGATCCGCTTCAAAAACATAAGCATTCTGCAAAAGATTTTTTGCAACAAGAGCAGAACTAATGTTGTTTGCATCGTTGAAGAACGGGTTGTCAAGGAATTTGATCATCGGATATTTATATAAAAGCTGATCAAACTGTTCGCCCAAATATCCTCTGACGATGTAAATTTCTTCAATTCCAGCCGCCAAAACGGCATCTATAAGTCCGTCAATTATTCTTTTTCCGTTAACCCTTACAAGCGGCTTTGGGGTATTAAGGGTTATCGGAACAAGGCGAGAGCCAAAGCCTGCCGCAATGAAAACGGCTCTCTTTGCCGCATAAGGTTCAAGCGCTTTGATACCCTGCTCGGTTATTTTTCCGTCACTTACAAAACCTGCATCGCAAAGTTCTTTAAGTTGGGTGTTAACCGTTCCGAGTGAAATTCCGGTTGCTTCTGATACTTTTCTTTGCGAAAGCGGCTCCTTGCTCTCACTTATAGCAACAAGAACATCGAACTGTTTTTTGGTGAGTTTCATAAAACTTTCTCCGATTTGTTCAATTTTTATTTTGAATCTAAGATTATTAAACGCTCAATCGCATTTCTATGTAAAAAATGGGACGACAAAACCTTGCGTTCAAAAAACGCAAGGAAAGAATAAGACTCGAACAAACTCAGTATATTTATCTTGTCGAATTTTGTCAAGTGTTATATATAAAAATTCCCCTTCGCCATACGGCGAAAGGGAATTAAAACTTTATTTATGCAAAACCATCTTTCCGCAACAAGCGGCAACAAGTTTTTTGTTTTCAATGGCGATTTTGCCGTTAATAACAACAAATTCAATGCCATCCGGTTTAACCTTTGAGTTTTTGAAATCGGCATTATTTTTGATTGTGTCCTTATCAAAAACTGTTATATCGGCAACAAGACCTTTTTTCAAAATGCCGCGGTCTTTAATACCGAGCACACTTGCGGGAAGACCGGTTGTTTTGTAAACCGCATCTTCTATTGATAAAAGGTTATGCTCTCTTACAAGCTGATAATATTGCGGGAATGTTCCGTAATTCCTCGGGTGAGGATTGTTTTTAACATCGTATCTGTTTGCAGAACCGTCAGAGCCGACCGAGATAAACATCTGCGGCAAAAGATTAAGCATATCTTTTTCGTCCATGCAGAAATATGCGCAATAAGGTGTTCCGCCTGATTCAAGAAGAACCTTATAAACCGTGCTTATGTCATCAAGTCCGAACTGCTCTGAAAGCTCACTTACGAATTTGCCTTCATATTGAGGACAACCGGGGCAGACGGTAATCTGAACAGTGGATGCTCCGCCGCGGTTTTCAAGGCGGGATACAGTATCCTGACGAAGTTTTTCATCAGCATTTTTAACGCGTTTAAGCATTGCATCTCTGCCGCCTTCGTGCGCCCAGTCGGGAAGAAGGGCTTTCATTCCGGTATGACTTGCGATAAAGGGGTATTGATCGCAGAAAATGTCAACACCTGCCGCCTTTGCATCGGTGATCTTTTTAAGCAGCTCTGCGGATTTGCCCCATTGCGGCTTACCCATAAGTTTAAGATGGGATATTTCAACGCGAACGCCCGATGCCTTTGCGATTTCAATAACTTCATCAAACGCTTCAAATACATGATTGTTTTCGTTTCTCATGTGAACGGCTAAAATGCCGTTATACTTTGCAACGACCTTTGAAAGGGCTACAAGCTCATCCATCTGGCCGAACGCGCTCGGCGGATATATTAGACCAAGACTCATTCCGAAAGCGCCGCGCTTCATTTCGTCTTCCATAATTTGTTCCATTTTTGCTAATTCTTCACTGTCGGGAACCTTTGCGGAAAAGCCGACAACCGCAATTCTTATTGCGCCGTGACCGATGAGCATACCTATATTATTGAGGTATCCTGTTTCGTCAACCTTCTGTGCATAATCGGAAATTGATATAAAGGCGCAGTCACCCTTCTGCTCGGTAATGGAAAGATGGGAAACAAGGTCGGCAAAATGCTCTTTTGTTGCGGGGATGTTTGATGTTCCGCAGTTGCCGCCTATTTCGGTGGTTATACCCTGCTGGGTTTTGCTGTCGGCGTCTTTAAGAATAAACGGGGCTTTATCCGAATGAGTGTGAATATCGATAAATCCGGGGCTTATGATTTTGCCCTTGATATCAATAACACGTTTTGCATCGGTGCCGCAGTCCTCGGCTATCTCCGCAATAACGCCGTCCTTAACGGCAACATCGGCAACAAAGGATTTTGCCCTTGTTCCGTCAACAACGGTGCCGTTTTTGAAAATAATGTCATACATTGCTGTAACCTCCGAAATGTATTGAATTTTTATATTTTATGTTTTATAATAGGCATAATGAAAGGGGAATCATTTATGTTAAGAACAGGAGCAATAGGAGTTATGGATTCGGGTGTTGGCGGACTTACGGTTGCAAAAGAAATTAAAAGTCTTCTCCCCGATGAAGATATAGTATATTTCGGCGATAGCATAAACTGCCCTTACGGAAACAAATCGGCAGACGAAATATTTGAACTCAGCAAGAAAATGATTGATTTCCTTTTATCAAAGGGAGCAAAGTGCGTTGCGATTGCCTGCAACACCATTTCAACAATGCAGGAAAGATTGCAGGAATGTTATGATATCCCGATCGTAAGCATAGTTAAATGCGGCGCGGGAGCTGTTCTTGCAAAAAAACTTTCCGCGGTAGGCCTTATCGCAACGGAATTTACCGTAAACTCCGGCGCATATCAAAATTATATGAAAGAAGTTAAGGTTGGGGGCAGGGGCTCGCATAATCTTGCGGCACTTGTTGACCGCGGTGATTTCAACAAAACCGATATTGAAAATGAAATTAAAACCTGCGTTTCCGATATTTTGAAAAAAGGCGATATCGAAGCACTTATCCTCGGATGTTCGCACTATCCCATAGTTGCGGAAAACTTCAAAAACTGCTATCCCGATATTCTGCTTATAAATCCCGCGCTTTCTCAGGCAGAAAAAATAAAGGAAATATTAACTGAAAATGATGCTTTGAATAAATCGGGCGGTGATTTTTCGCTTTACACTTCAAAAGGTGTTGAAAATTATCTTAAAATTATAGAAAAGCTCGGTTTCAAAGCACCGGATAAAACAGAAACTATTACTTTATGATTATATCATACATATATTAAATGTCAATAAATCTGAAAGCAAAACCCCTTGACCTAAAAGGATTTTATTTGTATAATCTACTTATCAATTTTTATGGAGGGCAATTATGGCAATACTTATAACAGGCGGAGCGGGTTTTATCGGCAGCCACACCTGCGTTGAACTGCTTCAAAGAGGGTTTGATATCGTTGTTGTTGATAACTTATCAAACAGTAATAAAAAATCTCTTGAAAGAATAAAACAAATAACAAATAAAGACTTTCCGTTTTATCAAAGCGATGTTCGCGATAAAGCGGCTCTTTCAAAAATATTCAGCGAAAATAAAATTGATGCCGTTATCCATTTTGCAGGATTTAAGGCGGTAGGCGAATCGGTTAAAAAACCGATGATGTATTATGAAAACAACCTTGAAAACACGATTGCGCTTATCGATGTTATGAACGGTTTCGGCGTTAAGAAGATTGTTTTCTCATCTTCCGCAACGGTTTACGGCGTTGCAACCGAAATGCCGCTTAAAGAGGGTATGCCTATCGGCGCTATCAATCCTTACGGCAGAACGAAATATTTCATTGAAGAAATGCTTCGCGATCTTTATGCTTCCGATAATGAATGGGCTATTGCGCTTTTGCGTTATTTCAATCCTATCGGTGCGCACGAAAGCGGACTTATCGGTGAAGATCCCAACGGAATTCCCAACAACCTGATGCCCTATATTGCTCAGGTTGCTGTCGGCAAGCTCGAAAAGCTTCACGTTTTCGGTAATGACTATAAAACTCCCGACGGAACGGGTGTCAGAGATTATATCCATGTTGTTGACCTTGCTATCGGTCATGTTAAGGCGGTTGAATATCTGCTTAACACCACCGGTTGTGAGGAAATAAACCTCGGAACAGGCAAGGGCACGAGCGTTCTTGAACTTCGCGATGCTTTCTGCAAAGCAGCCGGTGTTGATGTTCCTTATGTTATTGATCCTCGCCGTCCCGGTGACCTTGATGAGTGCTATGCCGATGTTAGCAAGGCAGAAAAATTGCTCGGTTTCAAAGCAAAATATACCATTGACGATATGTGTCGCGATTCTTGGAATTGGCAGCGCAGCAATCCCAACGGTTATAAAGACTGATAAAAAACACCGCCGGTAAATCGGCGGTGAATATCTGCCCGTGGCGCAACCGGATAACGCAGCAGATTCCGATTCTGAAGATTGGGGGTTCAAATCCCTTCGGGCAGGCCAAAATAAAAAAGCGGCACTTTTGTGCCGTTTTTTATTTCCGTTTCAAAGAAACGGAAGGGATTTGAAAAGCCCGGTTTTGCGTCGGCAAAACGGCAACCTTTCGGCTTACCGCCGCTCTCAATGTTTCATCGGCTATTCAGTTGTAGTCCTCGTATGAGGATATTTATTATACACTATCGAACAAATGTTTGTCAAGGCTTTTTCGGCTCTACACGACACTTTTAAAAAAAGAGAACGAATAGTATCAAATATTCTTTAAAAAACAATTGCGACAGTCCTTTGTGGGACTGTCGCAAGCATACCATATCGTATCGAGTAAATTTACAAAAAAATTACTATTAATTATTGCCACCGCAGGCGGAGAATACAGAGTCAAAAACATCCCCAGGAATTTGGACAAAGTACCCCCCTAATGCATCATAACCAACATAACCGCCCTCAATCAAGCGAAGACGAATAACTGTTCCGTCTTCCATTGTTAGAATAATATGTGACTGTTTTTCAGTATTGTAGATGGTGTTGCTGGATATTTCAGGATTCCAAGTATTCACAAAAGTACCTTTATTGATCTGATCAAGGAATTTTTCCCAAAGTTCAGTATCAAGGACGGCGTTTTGTATATTACCCAAGTTATTATCCCAGTCATTGTGGCTCTGCCATTGAATTGTTGAAATTCGATTGCTGATGCGAAGTCTGTTCTCGAATAGATCAGCACCGTTTGTCAGCGTAATTCCATTCAAGCGATCAAGAAACTCGATAAACAGCTGCTTTCCTCCGTTCTCGTCTTCAAATTCCATCCGCACACATATACGGAAGCTGGTATCATAGCCGATAACTTCATACACTTTTCCCGCAACCGAAGACGCAAACTCCTCGGCGTATTCCTCTTGCTTTGACCACTCGTTAATAGAACCCGTAGCATAGCCCAGATATTTCCCGACAAGTTTATCGATATGGAGTGCATCAGCACCATAATATCCCTCTGCCTGAGTATATATGCCTCCCTTGTAAACGACAAGACCAATCATATCAGCCGCAACTCCGGCAGTAGTGTTGGGCAGTTCAACAGGCGGAATATAGAGCCCTGAATTTCCGATCGCCGGTCCTTGATTTTCGCTAATAGATGGATTACCCGAGATTACCTTGTTTGTCCCTACAGGGTCATCCATTACGATATCTCTATTCTTGAAAAGGTTGTTCGCTCCAAAAGCCCCCGCAACTACAAGGCACAGACAAGCTGCCATCGCGCCCCACTTGACCCAGGTGCTCTTTTTCTTTGTTTCTTTATAGGCATCAGCCTCATCGATAATATCGGGATCAATATGTTCCATAATACTCAATGCTTTTTCTTTTTTCATAGTGTGTAACCCTCCTTCATTAAATACTCCCGGAGATCATTGCGTGTTCGGAAGAGTGATGATTTCACTTTACTTTCAGTGATGGCGCATCGTTTGCTGATTTCTGCGATCGAATCCAAATAAAAATATCTGCGAACAAAAATCACTCTTTTTTCCTGCGAAATTGTGTGAAGATAGTTGCTGATTGCTTTGCCAAGCTCTTCTTCAGCAACATTATTTTCAATATCATCCGATGATGGGAGGCACATTTCCATTTCTCCGCTCAGTTCCACAACGTATCCGTCACGTTTCAGGCTCGCACGTTTGCGGCAGCGATCAATAGAAATATGACGAGTAATACGGGCAAGAAAAGCATATAGAAATGTTCTTGGTTCATTTGGAGGAATGAGATTCCATGCCTGCAAGTATGTATCATTCTCGCATTCCTCAGATGTCTGAAAATCCGAAGTAATGCTCAACGATAATGCACGAAGCCGTGAACCATATTTTTTGGACGAAAAATGAATTGCACTTTCATCGCGGTTCAAATAAAGCTGAACTATCTTGTCATCTTCCAAAAGCCTTGACCTCCTTTCATAGAATATTTTGTAAGGCCTTCACCCTATATAGCGTATTTTTAATTAGGATGGTTGCACATTTTCTGATTTTAATTTAATTATACCATAAAAATGTGAACTTTTCGAGATGAAACACAGCGGCAGGGAGCAATCCCTGCCGCTGTGCGTTGGCTATGCGTAGATCAAATCATTATTGACGATCTCAGTAGCTGTTTCCCGTATTGCGTTCATCCGCTGTACCCAAAGCATCTGATTTTCTGCTTTGAGTGCTTCCGTGATACCTTCCTTTTCGGCAAGTTCTTTTACCAGCTGAAAGAACATATTCTCCGCCTGTTCATTCAAAGCAGCAAGGTAGCCGTTCAGTTTCCCACTCGTCAGCAGTTCATAGTAAACCACCTTGTGATGCTCTTTCAAATATCGTGCGTGTCGCTGTCCCCATATTCCGATAGGGCGTTCGTCAAGTTCGTCATCCCCAGCAATTAAATAATAATCTCCGACAAGCTCGTATTTCAATCCAGTTCTTTCGTCAATGATGTACTTATCCATTGTGTAATCCTCCATAATAAATGATTTTTGATTTGTCCTATCAATTCAATCATTCCGGCTGATTACAAAAGCCGAAGGGAGAGACTACTTCGTTACGTAGTCTCTCCCTTTGTGCCGTTTTTTATTTCCGTTTCAAAGAAACGGAAGGGATTTGAAAAGCCCGGTTTTGCTTCAGCAAAAAGGCAACCTTTCGGTGAACGGTTGCCGAGGGCGTGGGCATGTAGGCGCAACAGTTGCGCCGTGGTAAATCCCTTCGGGCAGGCCAAAATAAAAAAGCGGCACTTGGGGCACCCTCCGTAAGGAAGGTGTCCCAAGGGGTGGCTCTTGTATCAAAATTAAATAATCGATTTCGTTAAGCGGTGTAGCCATTGGCTATGCCGTTTTTATTGTTACACACCTTTTCAAAGTGTGTAACCCACTATGACACTTTCAAGTTGAAAGATGTTGTAGTGGGTCTTTATATTTCATCACGGTATGATACTAAAATATCGCGTCAACTTTTGAATATGTTAAAAATTGAATATTTACACGAAAAAGCCGACCTCATTGAGATCGGCTTTGTTTATTATTTTACTGCTCCACAAAGTTTTCTTTTTTTCTCAAGAATTATTGTTTGTGCAAATAAGATTCCTACAAATGCAAGTCCAATAAACATTTCAATTACATTAGTTAAATTCGTTAGCTCTGCTGCATTAATGTAATCATAATTTACAAGTGCAATTATTTGATAAACAGGTGTAGCAATTATATATAAGGCTGATATCACACAGCCAATGCAAACAACAGTTGACAATTTGCTTTTTCTCTCAAAGAAATAACCTCGTATTATTAGCATAAAAATGACACACACGAAAACTAATACTACTAATTGCCATATTGGTTTGTTGAATGCAATAATGGCAATATTACTTAACGCATAATAGCCGTAAAATATCATTCCTATTGCACCAGCTACCTTTGGAGTAATATCGTTTTTAAGAGATTTATAAAACGCAACTATTGATAAAATACCAACGACCACATACAACAAAATTGGAGCTAATAACATAATTATTACTTGGTTATCAAGAGATATAGTATTATCTCTCAAATGCAAAGATATACTAATAATACTTTGAATCAATTTGGTTACCGATAACAATGATGCTATTGCATATAGTGTTATTATAAGCTTTTCGCCTTTTTGACTATTTGTTATACTTTGCTTTTCTGCGAACTCTTTCATTTCATCATTTGAAACAAGAGAGTCTATTGAAACCCCTAAAATGTGTGCAATACATTTTGTTGTTATCAAATCTGGATAACGAGAGCCTCCCTCCCACCTTGAAACAGCCTGTCTTGTTACATAGAGTTTATCAGCAAGGTGCTGTTGAGTTAATCCTTTCGCTTCTCTTGCTTTCTTTAAGTTTTCGCCAAAATCCATATTATCATTCCTTTCGCTTGGATTATCCCTTTGGGCACCTTCATTATAGGAAACAACTCTCTCAATATCAAGCACCGCCTTGTAAATAACAACGCACCATTTTGGTAACACACCAAAATAGTGCGTTTAAGCATAATTATTAATACAAAAAAGTTGTCGCGATACCAAAAGTATCTGTCGAAAAGAGTTGAAAAAACGGATACCTTCTTCATTGAGGGTATCCGTTTTGTGCCGTTTTTTTATTTCCGTTTCAAAGAAACGGAAGGGATTTGAAAAGCCCGGTTTTGCTTCAGCAAAAAGGCAACCCTGACACACCGCAACAAGCTATAAAAAATCAGTGTGAAATATTAAATACCTTTGACACAAAACATAAAAATGATACAATATAAAAAGAAGGAGGAATTCAAATGAAAAAAATATTATCCGTTCTGCTAATAATTGCTCTTTTGCTTTGCTTTGCCGCGTGCGGTGAAAACAAAAGCGCTTCAAGCGAGGTTGTTGAAAGCAAGCCTGCCGTTTCTTCCGAAACGGAAAAAGCCGAAAAAATCACCGTTTTTCCGCAGGGCTTATGGGGTGTAAAACCCGAGGGGTCAAAAGATGATGAAGAAGTTTTTGCGGTTGGAGTTTACTATTTTTCCGAAACACTTAAAGAGTGCAACTATCATCCGTTGCCTGTTGTTGCCGGAATTGGTTTTGATTATGAAACAGTTAACGGTGAATATATTTTCCACATGGGCGATATTCAAAACAATACTAAGGCCCAGGTCGAGTTTTCCGATGCTAAACATGCCACTATAAAATGGCAAGACGGTAAGACCGAAAAACTTGTTTTTGTTGCCGATAAAACATTTGATGATTTAACAAAAGAAAACGAAAATCCTCAAATAACAATCAAATAATAATTCGATAATTTAAGCCGTTTGCAAAATTTACAGTGCAAACGGCTTTTTTTTATAAAAATAAACAGTATATTCATTGACTTTTAATATTTCGGTGATATAATATTCTCGGAATAAAAGGCATTTTCGGCACGGTTTATCCCATCGGTGCCGTTTTTGTGTTTTTATCGGAAAGGTTGTGATAATTTGACCGGGAAACAGAAAAAAATTTCAATAGGCATTTTCGGCGGTCTTACAGCGCTTATTCTGTTAGCCGTTTTCCTCGTGCCCGCAAAGCAATCGGGCGAGAGCATAAAAGAAATTATGCAGGATGCGGTTATGCATGAAAGTGCAAAGATCAGCTTTTTCGGAACTGCCGTTAATCCGGCGGTGATATCAGCGTTTTGCGTAACGCTTTTATTGCTTTTGATTGCAGCGATAATAAGGTTTGTTGCTGTTCCGAAATTCAAAAGAATACCCGGGAAATTGCAAATGGCACTTGAAACCGCCGTTAATTTGTTTGACGGTATGGCGAAGGAGAAAAGTCCGCATAGGTTCAGATTTTTAAGTTGTTATATCTTTACCGCAGGGGCTTACATATTTTTCGGCACACTGTTCGAGCTTTTCGGTTTTCAGGCAGTTGCGAAAAACGGTATTTCCGTTGCGCTTCCGGCTCCGCTTGCCGATATAAACGGTGCTATCGGAATGGGCGTTTTCTCGTACGGTGTTATTTTGATCGGAGGTCTTGTTGCCGGCGGACTTAAAGGCGCGGGAACAGCACTTAAAGATTTTTCGCTGCCCATTTCAATGAGCTTCCGATTATTCGGTGCTTTGCTTTCGGGCGCACTTGTTACCGAGCTTGTTTATTATTATTTTGCATTAAGTTTTGTTCTTCCCGTTATAGTGGGCGTTCTTTTCACATTGCTGCATGCCGTTATTCAGGCTTATGTTTTAACAATGCTTACCGCCCAGTTCTACGGCGAATCAACTGAACCCAGAAAGAAAAAAAGAGAGGTAAAAAAACATGAAAAAATCAGTTAAAATCATTCTTACACTTGCAATCGTTGCAATGATGGCGCTAATTTGCGCTGCTCCCGCATTTGCGGCTCCCAGTGATATCGGTACAGTATCAAGCGTTGATGAAAACGCTGATAACGCAGTTGATGAAACCGAGGAAAACCTCGATTCAAGCGTTTCCGATTCTTCTGAAGAAAAAGCAGAAGAGCCGAAGGCGGAAAAAATCGTTGAAGAAGATGTTGATGTTGAAGTTGAAAAAGAGGACACAAGCGCAGTTCCGGTTAAGGCAATCGCCGCAGCCGCAATTATGCTTGTTGTTTGCGCCGCAGGTGCTATCGCAATGGCTATGACCGTTAAAAAGTCTGTTGACGGTACTGCTCGTCAGCCCGAAGCCGCAGGATCGATAAGAACAACCATGATGATGGGTCTTGTATTTATTGAAACCGCTATCATCTATGCACTTATCGTAGCAATCCTTATCATATTCGTATTATAATCAGGTGATTTGAATGAATCTTCCGCTTAATATTGATTTAAGGCAGATCTTGCTTCACATGCTGAACTTTGTTCTGCTTTTCGGTGGCTTGTATTTTATCCTTTATAAACCCGTTAAGGATTTTATGGATAAAAGAGAGCAGGAATATAAAGACCGCGAAACAGAGATTGAAAGCAATGAAAAGAAAGCAGACGAAATGAAGGCGCTTTACGAGCAAAAAATGGCTGATGCCGAAAACGAAATTGCCGAAAAGCGTTCTGCCGCTGAAAATGAACTGCGCACCGAAACTGCGCAGATACGCAAAAAGGCGCAGGAAAACGCGCAGGAAATTCTTGATAAATCAAGAGCCGATGCCGAAAGAGAGCGCGATGAGATGTTGCGCTCGGCAAACAGCCGCATTTCCGAGCTTGCCGTTTCTGCCGCCGATAAGCTTGTGTTTAAGTCCACAGAACAGGCTTATGATGAATTTTTGAATTTAGCCGAAGGCGAAAAGGGTGAAGGCAATGACTGATAAAAAAGTTGCCGTTATCCGCAGTGCCAAAAAACCTTCAGATGCTTATTTTAAGCGCTTTGAAAGTTTTGTTAAGAATAAGTACGGCGAAGAATACACGCTTGATTGGATTGAAGAAAAATCTATAAAAAACGGATTTAAGCTAATTGTCGGTTTTGATGTTTACGACTGGACTCAGTCGGGCAGAATGCGTCAGTTCAAAGACCGAATCCGTGAAATTGATACCACAACGCAGGATGTTATTCCGCTTATCAAAGAAAGCATTTCCGATTTTTCGCTTTTAGCTAAGGCGGAGCAGATAGGAAAGGTTGTTTCAATAGGCGACGGTATTGCCATCGTTTCAGGCCTTACCAATGCTTTTTACGGCGAAATTCTTATATTTGAAGATAACGTTCGCGGAATGGTGCAGCATATCTATGACGGTATGCTCGGATGTATTCTTTTTGAGGATGACGGAAATGTTTATTCGGGAAGCGCCGTTCGCAGAACGGGCAGAGTTGCCGGTGTTCCCTGCAGTGATAAGGTTGTCGGCCGTGTTGTAAACGCCCTCGGTTCCGCTATCGACGGCGGCGCAGAGATAGTTGCCGACCGTTTTAATCCGGTTGAAACTCCTGCTCCCGGAATAATCGCAAGAACCTCGGTTAAAAGACCGCTTCAAACGGGTATTCTTGCTATCGACTCAATGTTCCCGATCGGTAAAGGTCAGCGTGAGCTTATTATCGGCGACCGCCAGACGGGCAAAACAACCCTTGCCGTTGATACCATTCTTAACCAGAAGGGAAAGAATGTTATCTGCGTTTATGTTGCGATCGGTCAGAAGATTTCTTCTGTTTCGGCAGTTGTTGAAAATCTGCGCAAAAACGGCGCTATGGATTATACAACCGTTGTTTGTGCAAGCGCTTCCGATGCGGCACCGCTTCAATATTTGGCGCCTTATTCCGGTTGTGCTATCGCCGAATATTTTATGCAGCAGGGCAAGGATGTTCTTATAATTTATGATGATCTTTCAAAGCATGCCGTTTCTTACCGCGCAATAAGTCTTTTGCTTGAACGTTCTCCCGGCCGTGAGGCATATCCGGGCGATGTTTTCTATCTTCATTCAAGACTTCTTGAGCGTTCGGCACAGCTTAACGCCGAAAACGGCGGCGGAAGTATGACGGCGCTGCCTATCGTTGAAACTCAGGCAGGCGATGTTTCCGCATATATTCCTACGAATATCATTTCCATAACAGACGGTCAGATATTCCTTGAAAGTTCACTTTTCCGTGCCGGTCAGCGACCCGCTATAAATGTCGGACTTTCCGTTTCCCGAGTTGGCGGTGATGCGCAAACAGCCGCTATGAAAAAAGCAACCGGTACTTTGCGCCTTGATCTCGCGCAGTACAGAGAAATGGAAGTTTTTATGCAGTTTGCAAGTGAGCTTGATGCGGCAACACTTTCAAGTCTTAATTACGGAAAAGGTCTTATGGCAATGCTTAAACAGCCAAAGTCAAGTCCGCTTTCCGTTCATGCGCAGGTAACCGTTTTAACAGCGGCACTTGCCAAGAAAATGGTTAAAATCAATACGGATAAGATCCCCGCTTATTTAAGCGAGCTTGTATCCGCTGTTGAAAGTTCCTGCCCTCAGCTTTGCGATATGCTTGATGAAGGCGAAAAATTAAGCAGTGCCGATCGCGAGATCATACTCGGCATTGCGGATAAAATAACGGTATAAGTTATGGCTTCTATAAGAGAAATAAAAGACCACATTGAAAGCGTTAAGGATATGGAGAAAATAACAGGGGCGATGTATCTTATTGCCTCTGTAAAGCTCCGCCGTGCAAAGGAAAAACTTTACGGCACAAGACCGTATTTTGATGCGGTTTTGAACGAAATCAAAAGAATTTTCCGCGTGAGTGAAGATGTTGAAAGCAGGTATTTTTATCCTGCCACGGGTGAGCATGATATAAAGGGTGCTTACGGTTATCTTGTCATCACGGCAAACAAAGGTCTTGCCGGTTCTTATAACCAAAATGTGATAAAAGAAACCATGCGCCTTATGGATAAAAATGCGGGACACGAAAACAAATTGTTCGTTGTCGGGGAATACGGAAGGCAGTTTTTCAAAAACCATAAGGTTCCCATTGAAGAAAGCTTTCTTCACACTGCGGAAGAAGTTTATATGGGCAGAGCGCGCAAAATTGCCGACACTTTGCTTGAAAGATATAACAGCGGCGAACTTAAAAAAATCTATGTTATTTACACCGATTTTTCAAACGGACTTTCAAGTAACACAAAGGTTATGCGCCTTTTGCCGTTTCATCGCCGTGATTTCACGACACCCATCGATGAAAAGCCGGTTGAAGAGCCGTTTGAGTTTGTGCCGTCACTCACTTCTGTGCTTGACAGTATGATGCCCGGATACCTGACGGGACTTATATACAGTGTTCTTGTTGACTCTTATTGCAGTGAGCAGAATGCCCGTCTTTCCGCTATGAGCACGGCAAATGATAATGCAAAGGAAATCCTTTCCGATCTGCGCCTTGATTATAACCATGAGCGTCAGGGCGCTATAACTCAAGAAATAACCGAGATCTCCGCAGGAAGCAGAGTTCAGAAAAAAAGAGGTAATTCAAAATGACGGGAAAGATAATCAGAATTGAAGGATCCGTTGTAGATATAAAGTGGGAGGGAAAACACCTTCCTCTTGTTAATGATGCCCTTTATGTTGAGGTGGACGGCAAAAAGCGTTTTATGGAGGTTGCAAGACACCTTTCAAATGATGAGATTCGTGCCGTTTTGCTTGCAGAAAGTGAAAAACTCAGCTTTGGTATGCCGGTTGTTTCAACCGGAAAGGGAATTACCGTTCCCGTAGGTGACGCAACACTCGGCAGAATGATGAATGTTTTGGGCGAGCCTATTGACGGCGGCGAGCCGATTTCAAGCGATATTCCCCGAAATGAAATTCACAGAAAAGCCCCTGCTTTCAAAGAGCAAAATCCGGCTGTCAATATTCTTGAAACCGGAATTAAGGTAATCGACCTGCTTGAACCTTACCCGAAGGGCGGTAAAATCGGCCTTTTCGGCGGCGCAGGCGTTGGTAAAACCGTTCTTATTCAAGAACTTATCCATAACATCGCAAAACAGCACGGCGGTTATTCCGTTTTTGCCGGTGTTGGTGAGCGTTCACGAGAGGGAAACGACTTGTGGCAGGAAATGAAGGCAAGCGGAGTTATTGATAAAACCGCTCTTGTTTTCGGTCAGATGAACGAAACACCGGGCGTTCGTATGCGTGTTGCACTTTCCGGCCTTACCATGGCGGAATATTTCCGCGATCAGCAGAATAAGGACGTTCTTCTTTTCATAGATAATATATTCAGATTTGTTCAGGCAGGCAGTGAGGTTTCAACTCTGCTCGGCCGTATGCCTTCTGCGGTTGGTTATCAGCCGACCTTGGCTTCCGAAATGGGCGCTTTGCAGGAAAGAATAACCTCAACCAAAAACGGCTCCGTAACATCGGTTCAGGCGGTTTATGTTCCTGCCGATGACCTTACGGACCCCGCCCCTGCAACAACCTTTGCCCACCTTGATGCAACAACGGTTTTAAGCCGTAAAATCGCCGAAATGGGCATATATCCTGCGGTTGACCCGCTTGAATCAAGCTCTCGAATATTAGAGCCGGAAACGGTTGGTAAAGATCATTACAGAATTGCAAGAAGCGCGCAGGAAATTCTTGAAAAATACCGTGAGCTTCAGGATATTATCGCAATTCTCGGTATTGAAGAGCTTTCCGAAAGCGACCGCCTTACAGTTGCAAGAGCAAGAAAAATCCAAAGATTTTTGTCGCAGCCTTTCCATGTTGCCGAAAAATTCAGCGGCAAACCGGGCGTTTATGTTCCGCTTGAGGAAACCCTTAAAGGTTTTGAAGCGATTATAAGCGGCGATGCCGATCAGTATCCCGAAGCGGCATTCTTCAATGTAGGCACACTTGACGATGTTGTTAAGAAATCGCAGGAATTAAAGGATGAAACGGTATGAATACTTTTAAGTTTACCGTTCTTGCAGCGGATCACCCGTTTTTTGAAGGTGACTGCGTTTCGATAACATTTCCCGCAACAGACGGTATGTATGGCATTCAGGCAAATCACAGCAATATGGTTTCTGCCTGCGATTCGGGTAAAATGACCTATACTCAGCCGGACGGTAAAACCTTTGAAGCCGCAATTTCAAGCGGAATTATAAAGGTTGAAAACGGCGATGTGCTTATGCTTGTCGATACGGCGGAACGCCCCGATGAAATCGATGAAAACAGAGCAAAGGAAGCAGCCCTTGATGCGGTTGAAACATTAAAGCAGAAAAAAAGCATTGCCGAGTATAAAGATGCGCAGGCAAAGCTTGCCCGTGCGCTTGCAAGACTTAAGGTTAAGGGTAAAAAAATAAATATTGACTAATAAAAAAACAGTCTTTCTTATGAAAGACTGTTTTTGTTTTTTTTATTATCAGAAATAAAACTCTGTTTTTGCAGGTCTTATGTCCGTGAGAGCGCCGGTGTAATGTCTTAATGTGTGCGGTTTATAGGGGTGCTTTAAGCATTCTTCCTCGTTTATTTCTATGCCGAGACCCGGTTTATCGGGGATGGTTATAAATCCGTCCTTATATTCGAGGGATTCGTTTGTAACATCCTTTCTCCAATCAACATCGGAATACATAATTTCAAGAATACTGAAGTTGGGGCAGGTTGCCGCAAGCTGTAAGGTTGCCGCATTTGCAACGGGGCCCGAAGGATTATGAGGAGCGAACGGAATGTATCTGCATTCTGCCTCAGCGGCAATCTTTTTAAGCTCCATAATGCCGCCTGCGTGAGAAATATCGGGCTGAATATAATCGCAGGGCATTTTATCAAACAAGGGTTTATAATCCCAACGGGTGTAAAGTCGTTCGCCTGCGGAAATAGCAACGGGGGACTTATCTCTAACCGCTTTGAGCGCGTCAAGATTATCGGGCGGTACCGGCTCTTCAAAGAACATCGGCTTAAACTGTTCAAGCTCTTTTGCGATTTTAATACCGGTTGGAATGTTAAATCTTCCGTGACCTTCAATAAGCAGGTCAACATCTTTGCCGACCGCGTCACGAACCGCACCCACACATTCGATAGCTGTGTTAAGATCCTTGTTGGAAATATCAAGATAGTTTTTGCCAAACGGATCCCATTTCATAGCTGTAACGCCTCTTTGAACGGCAATTTTTGCCTTCTCGCCGAATTCCTGCGGTGTTTTGGCTCCGGCAAACCAACCGTTAACATAAATTCTAACCTTTTCATTGACCTTGCCGCCCAAAAGTCTGTAAACGGGAACACCGAGATGTTTTCCGAGAATATCCCAAAGTGCCATTTCAACCGCCGATAAAGCCGACATCAAAACCGGGCCGCCGCGCCAATAAGCATCGCGGTAGATAGCGTGCCAATGCCTTTCAATATCAAGCGGATTATCGCCCACAAGGTATTCCTTTATGTGTTCAACTGCGCCGAGAAGCGCCTTTTCTTTATATTCAAGGGTTGCCTCGCCAACGCCGTCAATTCCGGCATCGGTATAAACCTTAACAAACACCCAGTTTGTTCTGAAACAGTCAACAACAAAGCATTTAACATCAGTAACTTTCATATTTTTCTCCTTTACTTAATAATATCGAAAGCTCTTACATAGTCAACAATAAAATGATCGCCAACCGCATCAAAACTTTCCGGAATAGGCTTGCGGGCAGGTTTTCTGTAACCGTAAACCTCGGTTGAGATAAGCAAAAATTCGGGAACACCCGAAACATCTTCGGTGGTTTCATAGGTTTTAACGCCGTCAACATAGAAGGTGTACTTATCTTCTTCCCAAAGAAGACCGAAACGGTGATAAACCGAACTGTCTATATCGCGGTGCAGAGGGCCCAACTTAGTTCGGCGCTGATCTGCTCCGTAACCTGCGGTGAAAACATTGTTCCAGTTCATAGTTCCCGGTCTGAATGATTCCATAATATCAACCTCGCTGCCCGATGTTTTAGGGTCAAGCGTTGTGCCTATTGTGGGGGCTTGCATCCAAAACGCGCTCCACCAACCGTACTTCTGCTGAAGCTTGCAGCGGCATTCAAAATAACCGTATTTGAAAAGCTTTTTTTGTTCGTGAAGCTTGCCTAAACGCCATCTCATATCATCTTTGGTGGCAATCACACCGTCACCCTGATCGGCTCTTTTATTGATTATCGGTTCGTCAAAAGCATTGGAGCCGGTTTGCAAATGCGCACAGCAAAGGTGACCGTCGGTTTCATCTTCAATAAGAGTGAAAACGGCGTTTGACTTGCCGTCTAAATAAATGGCTTTCTCGCTATCGGTCCAGGAGGGCCATTTTTGACCCATCATACTGCGGCGAAATTCCCATTTTGAAGTGTCAAGCTTATCGCCGTCAAATTCATCCTGCCAGGAAAGCTTGAAATCCAAACCGTCGGGAAGAAAACTCGGCTCGTGGCCTTCAACAATGTATTCTTTCATATTTAATCCTCCAATTTAATTTCCTTATATATTTCCGGCGCGATTTTATTTTCGGCTAAGAATTCTGCCGGAGAAATATTATCAAACATTCCGATATGTATGGGAACGCATTTTGCAGCGCCGATTTTTTTAACAAAATTTGCGGCATCGGCCATATTCATATTATTTCCAACGCCGTTTACCGGCAGGAAAACCGCATAAATATCATCGGGAATATCATTGAAAATCTCGGTGTTATAAAGCGTATCACCGGTAACATAATATTTTTTCTTGCCGTCATCAATTATAACGCCGATCGGTGTCGGGTCGCTGTGTTCGGCTTTAACGGCGGTAAAGCTTATGCCGTTTTGCGTCCAGACGGTGTGGCGGTTAAACTGAACATAATTGTTGCTTCCGCCAATTTTTCTAACATCGCTCCAAACCGAAGCAGGGGCTAAAACGGTTAAATTTGAATTTTCATCAATAAAATGCTTAACGGTTTCGGGATCATAATGATCAAGATGATTATGCGTGAAAATCATCACATCGGGTTTTATTTCAAAAAACTTTTCATCAACCGGTATGCGTCGGTAATTAGCAGGATTTATAAGCGCTACCGAATTCGAAAAATAAGGGTCTATCATTACCTTAAAGCCGTTGTTTTCAAAAAGCAATCCTGCTTGACCCAACCAAGTAACTTTCATTTGCTCAAAGCTCCTTATCTATAATCGGGTAAAGCTGAATGGTATTTCCGCCGTCAATAACAAGCTCTGCGCCGGTAGTGTTTCTTGCGTGTTTTGCGAGATAATAAACGGCATCGGCAATATCTTCACCTCTTGCAACATCACCGATAGGAGTGAAGCGGGAAGGAACATTTTTATAAAAATCGGGATTTTGATCCCAACGCTCGGTTATTATCATACCGGGTAAAACCGCGTTTACGCGAATGTTGTATTTTCCGAGATCCAAAGCCAATGCGCGCATAAGACCTAACTGAGCGCCCTTTGAAGCAACATAAGCGACTCTGTCGGGAATTGCGCGGTAAGCGGTGTTTGAATTTATAAAAACAATGTTTCCGCCGCCGTTTTCCTTCATTCTTTTTGCCGCTTCTTCGCAAAGGCAATAATTCCAGGAAACATTTGTGTTAATAACGCGCATAAAATCGGTTAAAGGATTTTTGAAAAACTTCATATTAAGTCCCTGATCTGCCGCATTGAGAACAAGAGTGTCGATGAAATAACCTTTTTTATCAATAAAATCAAAAAGCATCTGAACGGATTTTTCATCAACGGTCGTTTCATTTATCAAAGAATCAATGGCATAACCGATTATTGTTCTTTCCGGAAATTTTTCTCTGTATTCTTTTTCTTTTTTGCTGACTGCTTCGGGATTTCGACCCGTAAATATAATGTCAAAACCCTTTTGCGCAAATTTTTCAACAATGGCGGTTCCTGTGTTTTTGCAAGCACCGGTAATCAGTATCATAATTAAAAACTCCTTTGTATTGACTTAATTGATTTTTTAATTTATAATTATAATAATGGCAAAATCCTCTTTTTTATATCGCATTTTAACTATTTTTTTAGAAATTTAACAAAAATGGGCGGTGGCAATATGATTTTCAAATATGATTATTACAGAAGCACGGATCACTTTACCTGCGATATAACACCGAAGCGAAAGGTTAAAAATTATGAGCTTGAAATTTATGATAGCGGAACGGGTTGCGCTTCGATAAACAATACATCATATCCACACAGTGAAAATATGTTTTTGCTTGCAAAACCCGGGCAGGAAAGATTTACAATAGGTTCGTTTAACTGCTATGCAATTCATTTTAACTGCACCGATCCCGATTTATGCAAAATACTTGACTGCTTTCCCGATTGCACGGTGATTGACAGCGAAACAAAAAAACAGCTTATCAAATTTTTTGAGCAGGCAAGCAGCGAATTAAATCTTCAAACCGTAACTGCCGTTTTCAATATGCTTAATCTTATTGCCGGTTCTTTTCACAGTGCATCAAACAAAATAAAAACCATTCCAAAAAGAATAGCAAATGTTAAAGAGTTTATAGATAACAATTATCAAAGTGCCGTTGACCTTGATATGATAAGTGAAAAAACCGGACTTAGCGTAAATTATATAAGAAAACTGTTTTGTGATTATTACGGTGTAAGTATTCAAAAATATATAATTGAATTGCGGTTGAGTTTTGTTAAAAAGTTGCTCATTTCAACCGACAAATCAATGTGTGAAATCGCTTATGAGTCCGGATTTAACAGTCAGTCACACATGAATTATATGTTCAAACATCGTTTCGGGATAAGTCCGCTTAAATTCAAATCAGAGCATCTTAAATAATTGATTGTTGTTTTTTTAGCTTGTTTATGGTAAAATTATTTTGTATTTACTATTGAAATATTCCGGAGGGAATTAGATGATAAAAAAATTATTCGGTCAAATGCTGTTTACACAGATCGTTTCAAATATGACCGTTATGATATGTATGCTTATTGATAGTATTATGATAGGTCGCTTTTTAGGTCCCGATGCTATGACGGCATACGGGCTTGCAACTCCTGTTCTGCTGATCTTTGCCGCAATAGGCAGTATGCTTTCGGCAGGCGTTCAGGTTATGTGCGGAAAAACAATGGGCAGCGGCGATAAAAACGGAACAAATGCCTGCTATTCCATTTCGCTTGCTTTGGCGGTTTCGGTTTCGGTGCTGGGATTATTGCTTGTTTTTATTTTTGTTGATCCCATTTGCAGCCTTTTAGGTGCTACTCCCGGAACTGAAATTTTTGATCTTACAAAGGATTATCTTATCGGATTTATCATCGGTGCGCCCGGATTTATTCTGGCGCAAATGATGGTGCCGTTTATGCAGGCGTCCGGTAACAGAAAGCGGCTTGTTTCCGCCGTTATTGCGATGACGGTCGGCGATATCACATTTGATATACTTAATGTATTTTTGCTAAAGTGGAAAACCCTCGGAATGGGTCTTGCTTCAAGTCTTAGTTATTATGTTGCGCTTATTATGGGAATTTCATTCTTTTTATCAAAGAAATGTCCCTTTACATTCAATAAGGCAGGCATCAAGCTTAAAAGAACGCTTGAAATGCTTCGCTACGGAATACCAACGGTTATCAATCAGATAAGCTTTGTGTTCCTTGTTCTTCTTATTAACAATATTTTGATCTCGGATGGCGATAAGTTCGGCGTTGCGGCTTATGCGGTTATTTCCTCGGTTGCAAACATCTGTTATTGCTTTGGTGGGGGAACCGGCGCTGTTGCACTTATGCTTTCTTCAATGTTCAGAACAGAAGAAGATAAAACGGCGATAAATAAGCTTGTTAAGGTTATGACGGCTTATGCCGTCGGTCTTAATCTTGTTGTTATTGTTGCAGTTTTCTTACTTGCAAAACCGTTGGCATCTCTCTTTTCACAAAGCAGTTCGGATGGAAATGAGGTATTAAAGCTTGCCGCATTCGGACTCAAGCTTTTTGCTCCCTGCCTTGTTTCTTCCGCGCTTAACACAACCTTCAAAAACTATTTTCAGGGTATCAATCACGAAATTCTTTCGGATTTCATCTCATTTTTTCAGAATTTTTTATTTATTGCCGTTTATGTTGTTGTGCTTGGTAAAATTTTCGGCAGTACGGGCGTTTGGCTCTCGTTTATCTGCGGCGAAACAACAACGCTTTTGTTTATAGTTGTTTATGTTTTCATAAAGAATAAAAAAATTGAGATTTCGGCGGATAATTTTTCTCTGCTCGATCCCGATTTCGGCGAAAAGGCGGAAAACTGTTTTGAGGTTTCAATTCAAGAAAAAAATGAAATAATCGCCGCTTCAAAAAATGCAAATGAGTTTTGCAAAAGTCACGGACTTTCCGCAAGGGTCAGTATGCTTACAGCCCTTTGCATTGAGGAAATGGCAAACAACATCGTTTCTTTCGGTTTTACCGAAGGTTCAGATCACAGTATAAATATCAGAATACTGAAAAAGCAGGATAAACTGATAGTTCGTATAAGGGATAACTGCAAAAAGTTTGATCCGGTAAACTATCTTAAATTTCACGGAGCGGACGATCCGGCGTCACACATCGGCATAAGAATGGTAATGTCGATGACAAAGGATGTCGCCTATATAAATTCTATGGGGCTTAACAACCTGACTTTTGTTATTTAATAAGGGGATGAAAATTACGGTTACCGTACTTCTTGCGACCTATAACGGTGAAAAATACATTTCGCAGCTGCTTGATTCACTGCTGCACCAAACATATTCTGATTTTAATGTTCTTATTCATGATGACGGCTCAAAGGATAAAACCATGGATATTATATCGGAATATGTTAATTCCCATCCGCAAAAATTCAAGTGTCTTGATGTGCCTTCAACAGGCGGTGTAATAAACAATTTTTCGCTTCTTTTGAATGAATGCGAAAGCGATTATATAATGTTTTGCGATCAGGATGATGTATGGCGTGAAGAAAAGATAGAAAAAACCCTTTCGGCTATGAAAAAAGCGGAGGAAGAATTTGGAAATTCAACCCCCTTGTTGGTTCACGGCGATATGTATGTCACCGATGATAAGCTTAATGTCATAAGCCATTCGTTCTTTGATTTTCAAAAGCTTGATTTAAGAAAGCCGACATTTAATCATCTGCTTGTTCAAAACTGTATTACCGGTTGTTCGGTTATGATAAATAAGGCGCTTAAAGAAAAAAGCGGAGAAATTCCGAGTGATTGCGCTATGCATGATTGGTGGCTTGGACTTGTTGCCGTTCTTTTCGGCGAAATAATCTTTATTCGTGAGCCTCTTTTATATTACCGTCAACATGGCGGAAATCAGGTCGGCGCAAAAAATGCGGCAAGTTTTGGATTTGTTACCGCAAAATTGAAAAATATTAAAAAAATTCAGGAGAATTATCTTATCGGCTTTGTTCAGGCACGAATACTTCGTAAAAGATTCGGAAAAGAGCTTCCGGCAGATAAACTCAGAATATTAAATGAGTTTTGCAATATGAGTGAGCTGCCGAAGATGCGCAGAATTCATATAATGCGAAAATATGATCTTCGCAAAAACACAAAGCTTCGCGTGATCGGTCAATATCTTTTGATGTAAAAATAAAAAGGACTCAAGCGAGTCCTTTTTTTATTTTTTTGAATGAGTTAACGGGATAAAAGAAAATGTTAAGATAGGGGGTGAGTGAGCAGATCTTTCCGATGATAAGCGGTCCTGCAAGGCCTGCCGCCGAACCGATTGCGATATGTATATAATAATTTGTTATGCCGAGCTTCATAAGTACAATGCGAACAGCCGCCGTGAATATGGTGTGCAGCAGATAAATCGGAAAAGAATACTTGCAAACAAAAAGCAAAAATCTTGAAATAAAACCAACTTTTTCGATAAGCGAAATAAAGCAAATGCTTGCGAAAATTCCAAGCAGCATAACCGCATCGTCAACAAACAAAACCGAAATAACGCCGGAAACTATAACCGCCGTTCCCACAGCGATGTGAAGCGGAACGGATATTATTTTTACAAATAACGGTATTTTTGTATCGTAAAGACTTTTAAGGCAACTTCCAACACCGAATGCGAGGGCACAGTTAAACGAGGAATCAAGAAAACCGAGATCAAAACCCGTAAGCTTTGCCGCGGTGAACAACGCGAACATAACGACGGTTGTTGCGATGTTTCCGATAAATTCCGAAAGAACTGCCCAAAAAACGAATAGGAAGAAAAGCGCATAGATAAACCAATATTGCGCAACCGGCGTTTTGAAAAGAAACAGAATATCACGAACGGAAGACGCGTTGTTAACACCGGGAGATAAACTGTTTATTATAATGTAAAGCGCCGAAAAAATGAAATAGGGAATGCCCAAATTCAAAAGCTTGTTAAGTATAAATTTCAATTTTCCGCCTTTTGCCTTGGCTCCTCCGGTAACGCTGAAAACAAATCCCGAAAGAAACATAAAAAGGTCGATATGAAAACTCCAAATGAATTTTTCGCCTATTTCCGCAAAATGCGGAACAACCGCTCCGCTTGTTCGAATTCCTATCAAAACATGGCCGAACAAAACGAGCAAGCAGGCATAACCTTTAAGTCTGTCCGCAGTTAAATTCCTTTCCATATCCTCGCTCCAAAATATATTTTTTCTTTATTTTATCATAAGCCGCAAAAAGATACAAGAAAATTAAATGCAAAAAAATGCAAAATAATGTATTTTTTGCTTGACTTTCGATATCAATAAGGTGTATAATTCAAACAAATATGTTTGGTAAACTTGTCGAAAGGCAAGGACACAAAGTCATTGTGCCTAAGGTTTTTGCTATGGCTGACAGACTGCACTCGTTTTTTTCTGGAACGGATGCAGTCTTTTTTTATTGGTGATTTTATGAAAAAAACTAATTTTGCAGGCATTGATATCGTAAGAATACTATGTGCTTTTTTAATCATTTGTATTCATGTTGCGCCGATTGAATCTTTTAATATTCAACTTAATTCGCTTGTTGTTAATTATTTGAGCCGAATCGGTGTTCCGTTTTTCTTTATTTGTTCCGGATTTTTTCTTTTCGGCAAGGTTGATTTTCAAAATCCGGATTTGAAGCCGGTTTATAAATATTCGATCAAGCTTATAAAACTATATCTTATTTGGAACTTGCTTTATCTGCCGCTTAGCTTTGCCGGTGTTTTTGATTACCATTCAGTTGATATTTTTATTGATTGTCTTAAAGTTTTTATCCTGAATATGCTGTTCACATCCGGATTCGGTCACTTATGGTATCTTCCGGCAACGGTAGTTTCGGTTTTGATAGTTGGATTTTTGCTTAAAAGAAAGGCGAGCTTCAAAGTTATTTTATCATTGGCTCTTTTCCTATATATAATAGGGCTTTTCGGGCAAAGTTATCTTCATTTGCTCGATCCGCTTTTGAAAAACAAAACAATTTATAATTTTCTTTTTGTTTATAAGGAAATTTTCAAAACAACGCGAAACGGCATTTTTGAGGGATTTATTTTCGTGGGACTTGGAGCATGGTATTCCCAAAAGCGCGAAAATTTGATTTCTTTCAAGGCTTCCGCTATCGGATTTGCCGTTTCAATGGCTTTCCTTTTGGCAGAGTTTGCGGCAGTTTCAAAGCTTCGCCTTCGTTACAGCGATGGATATGATATGTACTTGTTTTTGGTTCCCGCGGCATTCTTCCTTTTTACCGCCGCCGCTTCCGCCAATATAAAGAGCAACGCTTTTACAAAAAACTTAAGAACACTCAGCGCACTTATTTATTACGAGCACATGTTTTTTGTAGTGCTTATTGCATACGATCTGATTGAAAAGGGTATGGCATCCATTGTGATTTATCTGATTGTTGTTGCTTTATCGGTCTTGCTCGGCGAAATTATTATTTTTGTTTCAAACCGAAAGCATTTTTCATTTGTTAAAAATCTTTATTCTTAAAAATAGGGGAAATCCTTTTATGAATGATGTGTTCAAAAAAGATCTTTTCCGGTGGTACGGCGAAAAAGGCGAAGATATAGTCCATCGCCTTATGCGACCGGGAGAAATAAAATATATGAAGGTTTTCAGGAAAGCGCAAAAATCAAAAAATCCCTTCACTTTTCTTCGTTTGATGGCGCTATCTAAAAAAACAGGAATTCAAATAAGACCTCGAACTAAGATAGGGGAAGGGTTTTATATAGGGCATACCGGCAGAATAATAATAAATCCCGATGCGGTTATCGGGAAAAATGTTAATATCGCAACCGGCGTTACGATAGGGCAGGAAAATCGCGGCAAGCGAAAAGGCTGCCCCACGATAATGGATGAGGTTTGGATAGGAACAAATGCCGTTATAGTCGGGAACATAACAATAGGGCAGGATGTTTTGATAGCTCCGCTTTCTTATGTTAATTTTGATGTTCCGCCGCATAGCATAGTGGTTGGCAATCCGGCAAAAATTCTACCACGGGAAAATGCAACCGATGGATATATAGATAACAAGGTTTAATAAGGGGAAAGATTTATGGCGTTTTTAAGTTACAGGCGCGTTGATGAAAAAACAGCGGACAGAATGAGAGGTCTTCTTGAGAAATCCTATCACGGATATTGGAAGAAGAAAAGACTATTTGATGTTTTGGTTACGGGAATTTTGATTACCATTCTTATAATCCCGATGCTCATTATGGCGCTTATTATTTACATAGACGATCCGCATGCAAGTCCGTTTTATAAGCAAGTTAGAATCGGCCGTCACGGTGAACGCTTTTATATGTATAAATTCCGTTCGATGTATGCCGATGCCGATGCGAGAAAAGCCGAGCTTATGGCACAGAACGAAATGGACGGTCCCGCGTTCAAAATGAAAAATGACCCGAGAATTACAAGAGTCGGAAGATTTATTCGCAAATGCTCGATTGATGAACTTCCGCAGTTCTTCAATATATTCAAAGGGGATATGAGTCTTGTAGGTCCTCGTCCGCCTCTGCCGGATGAATATGAACAGTACGGTGATTATGATAAACTTCGTCTGCTCGTAACCCCCGGTGTTACCTGCACTTGGCAGATCGCCGATAACAGAAATGATATTCCGTTTGCGGAATGGATAGAAATGGATCTTAAATATATCGAAACAAGAACAACACTCGGAGATATGTGGATCATTATTAAAACTCCGTTCGCCATGCTTAAAGCCACCGGCAGATAAGGAGAAATTATGAAAATTGCAATGTTAGGACATAAGGTTATCCCCTCAACAAGGGGCGGTATTGAAACCGTACTTACAAATCTTTGTCCCCGTCTTGTAAAAAAAGGAGCTTCGGTTGTTTGCTATAACCGAAGCAGTGATAAGGTTGAACCCGGATTTGCCGAAATGGTAAAAGGTAACGATTTTGAAGGAGTTCAGCTTAAAAAGGCACGTACGATCAATTCAAGAGGATTTGCGGCAATGATCTCATCATTCACAGGTGCGCTTGCTTGCTGCTTTTCGAAATATGATATCGTGCATTTCCATGCCGAAGGTCCGTGCGCCGCTATGTGGCTTACAAAGTTTTTCGGCAAAAAATGTGTTTCCACTGTTCACGGCCTTGATTGGCAAAGAGAAAAGTGGGGAAGCGGATTTGCTTCTAAATACATAAAATTCGGCGAAAAGATGCTTGTTAAATATTCCGATGAAATTATTGTTTTAAGCGAAAGCGCAAAAAAATATTTCGAGGATACCTATTGCAGAAGAACAAATATTATTCCAAACGGAATAAACCGTCCCGAAAAAATTGATCCGAACGAAATAACCGAAAAATTCGGCTTGCTCGGAAATGATTATATTTGTCTTGCTTCAAGACTTACAGAGGAAAAGGGCGTTCATTTTCTTATTGACGCTTTCAAGCAGATAAAAACCGATAAAAAGTTGGTTATCTGCGGTGATACAAGTGATACCGACGATTATGTTAAAATGCTTCGCGAAATGGCGGCGGGTGACGATAGAATAATTTTCACGGGATTTATTTCCGGAAACACGCTTGCTGAAATGTATTCAAATGCGTATATCGTTTCACTTCCGTCAACTATCGAGGGTATGTCGCTCTCACTGCTTGAAGCTTTGGCATACGGAAATGCCGTTGTTTGCTCCGATATTCCGGAAAACACAAGCGTTTGCGATGATTATGCGGTCACTTTTAAGAAGGGCAATGTTGAAGACCTTCGCGAAAAACTTACGATGCTGCTTGAAGATCCTCAAAAAACAGAGGAATATAAAAGCCGCGCGGCAGATTATATTTGCAATAAATATTCATGGGAAAAGACCGTTGATATGACTTACGATCTTTATAATTCAGTAATCAAAGGAAAGGATAAACGGTGAAACAATGAGTTCAATGGAAAATGAATTTATTTGGGAAAAATTAACTTTTGACCTGAAAAAGAAAATGGACAAAATCGATTACGATTTGTTTGAAAAAAACTTCTCTCTTATAAAACGCAATAAGGAAGTTTTTCTTATAGGATTTACCGATGCGGATATTTACAGGGGCTTGACGGCAAAATATTCAAACGAGATTTATCTTGCGGCATGCTCGGCATGCAACGGAATAGCAACCGTTAAGTATAAAAAAATCGCTTCACAAAACACGGTAGAGCCGCAAATGCATTTTGAGGGTACAAAACCGCGCCTTTCAAAACCGAGCAGAGCAAAAAAATCGCTTGGAAACCTTTTTGTTTCGGTTGTTTGTATCTGCCTTGCCGCTTTGTTTGTTATTATCGGCGTTAATGTTATCGATAACCTTAATTTCAAAGAAGTATTCTATACGGCAAGCGCAAACAAGGTTGTTACGGGATTCAGAATTATTCAGATTTCCGACCTTCATAACACAAGTTACGGAAAAAACAATTCAACGCTTATCCATAGAATAAAAACGCTTGAACCGGATTTGATTGCAATAACAGGCGACTGCATCAATTCCGAAAGCGGCATTGATCAAATTGCAGCGTTATGTAAGGAACTTAAAGACATTGCTCCGACATATTATATTTACGGAAACAATGAATGCGAAATCGCGTTCCAAAACGATATGACGTTGGAATCTCTTGATAGCGCGCTTGGTTTTTCCGATAAAAACCGCGATCCCGAAAAGCTTTATAAAAAGGATAACGGACTTCGCGAAAAACTTGAAAAAAGTGGCGTTAAGTTGCTTTTCAATGAATATGAAACAATAAAGATCGGCGAAAACTATATTGATGTTTTCGGAACACTCACTTCCAATCCCTCTGCTTTCTGGGATTATGCCGGCGAAAACTTTAATAAATATTTGAATGAAACCCAAAATCATTTCAAACTTTTCTTAGCTCACGAGCCGCTTCTTTATGAAACACTCGGTGAAGAATATTGGGGTGATCTTGCGCTTTCGGGTGATACCCATGGCGGTATCGTTAAGCTTCCGATCGTCGGCCCGATTTATTCAAGAGGTTTCGGAATATTGCCGCAAATGAAGGGTCACATGGTTTACGGCAAATTCAAGTCAGGCAAAACTCAGGTAATTGTAAGCTCAGGCCTTACGAATAAGGGACTTGTCAGAATTAACAATAAGCCGGAGCTTTCTATTGTTGATGTAATCAGTTATTGATGTAGATTTATTGAGGTGCAACAATGTTATCAACCGTTATTACAGATTTAATTTATATTTTTCTGGCGGGATCAGTTGTTTTAGGTTTATTTTTCTTTATTAAGAAAGCCAGAAACCTGACTCGCAAACAGATAAAAGAAAGACTTAAAAGAGCAAACTATTTCCGCATCAGCGTTCTTTTGTTGGCGTTGCTTGTATGCGCGATTTACGCACTCACGATATTTGTTGGTTCCAAGCAATATTCAAGAGCGGTCGTTTCGCTTAACTATGCCGAAGCATCGCAGGGACAAAACGCAAACGGAACCCGCTATAATATGTCCGAAATTTTATGCGATGAGGTTATGGAAAGAACCATCAAAAAGGGCGGATTTGAAAATGTTTCGGTAAGTGATCTTAAATCCTGCTTTGTTGTTACTCCGCTTATTGAGGGTAACTCATATAGCG
Organism: Acutalibacteraceae bacterium; assembly: GCA_045642495.1. Taxonomy (GTDB): domain Bacteria; phylum Bacillota; class Clostridia; order Oscillospirales; family Acutalibacteraceae; genus UBA737. The sequence continues at coordinate 17,993 of JAZUJA010000019.1, read as the reverse complement.
AAGAGGGATATCATATTTCAACCGAGTTCACCGTTTCTTATAACGCAAACAGCAAAACTAAGAAATATCCTTCAAATACCGTTCTTGAGCTTCTTTGCACATCATACAGAGATTATTATTTTGATAAATATGTATCCGATTTTGAAATAAGCGCAGACGGTTTTGAAAATGATACAAAGGGTCTTGATTATTTTGATAAGACCGCTTATCTTGACCGCGAGTCTAACAGAATTCTTTATTATCTTTACGGCTTGCAGTATAAAAACTCTTCTTTCGTTTCCTCAACAGGATCAACCTTTGCTTCTGTTGCTGCTAAGGTTTCAAAGCTTAACTCAACACAGATAAAGGAAAGTCTTTATTCCTTTATTTTGCAAAACGGACTTTCAAACGATGCCGCTGCTTATTCGGAGCGTTTGGGATATTCCAACAATCAGCTTGGCTTTGATCTTTCAAGAAAAGAATCATCCTATTCAATAACAAACTCGGCGATTATGAAGTATGCCGAGGAAATGGCAACAGTCGTTCTCGTTCCAACATGGGATTCACGCGGTGAATATTATATGGGCAGAACCAAGGTTGGTATCGATGAACTTTCTGTTCAGGCAGTTGAATTCAGTAACGATGTTGCAGAGGTTAAGAACGAAATTGAAGACAACTCACTTAAAATGAACAAACTTGCGGAAGGCGTTAACAACTCCGAAGAAAATCGCAAAAATGCTGATGAAATGATTTCTTCAATCCGCGAGCTTATCGGTAAATTTTCCGAGGAAGCAAGAGATATCGGTAAAGAGTATTATGCAAACAGAATGAACCAGTGCATCAGCGCTACGGTTTACGGTAGCTCCGCAATGCAGATACTTAAAAGCGTTGCTATAATGCTCGTTATATCCTATGTTGCGATCCTTATTTATAAAATAGGAAAAGAATTCGGAAACGCAGTAAATGATGAAATGGAGGGCTGATCATGGAAGAAAAAAGAATAATCAAATTTATAAGAAAAGCCGTTCCTTTTATATTCATAATCTGCATTCTTATTTCTGTTTTTATCGCGATTTCACTCACAAAGCAGAGAACCTATGTGGCTTCTGCCGTTATAAATTATAATTTTGAGTCAGCGGAAAAAGGAAAAACCCCTTCAGGCGATGATCTTGATGTTAACGAAATAAAGTCTTCCGCTATTATGAGTAAGGTTATCGAAAGCGCAGGACTTTCAAGCGATTATTCGGTTGATAACCTCACTTCAAGAATTGGTATTATTGAAGTTCCCGATGAGGATAAGCTATCACAGAAGCAGGCAAAACTTGATGAAGGTGAAGAATATGTATATGTTCCTACAAAATATATAATCACCTTTACGGCTTCCAATAACGAAGGTGAAAACTTTGCCAGAACAATGCTTGATGAAATTCTTGATACTTATTTCAGCGTGTTCGGCGAAAACTATATCAATGTTGACCATATCAGCAATAAGATCGAAAAAATGTATGATGATAATTATGATTATCTTCAGATGATGGAATATGTTGAAACATGCATCGCCGATACTGTTGATCTTCTTTATCAGCGCGATTCTTCTTCACCTTATTACCGTTCAACCGAAACCGGTAAATCCTTCAACGATCTTGTTGAATATTTTAACTTTATGAAATCGGTTAAGGTAAGCGAGCTCCTTTCACGCATATATAAATATCAGATAACAAAGGATAAGAACGTTCTTGTCGCAAACTATACAACAAGAATGGATAACAATGCTATCAACGCGGAAAATGAGCGCGGAATGCTTGCCGATGTTGAAGAGGTTATCAATGCTTATGTATTCAAGATGCGCGAATCCGGCAACACAAATATTGATGCCGATTATATCCTTAAAGATGTTTATGACCGCGACCTTAAAGACGGCAGCGGAAATCAGCTTACCGCAGGCGACCAGACCGTTACTTATGATCAGCTTATCTATGCATGGCGCGATCATAACCTTAATGACAGACTTGATGAGATTGATACAGGTTATTGCCATTTCGTAATCAACACATTCAATGCCTGCACGGGTAACTGCGGCGGCGCTTGTTCCGGTGCGAATAAAACCTGCACGGAATTATCTAATGCAAATTATGCAAATATTGAAAAGGAATTAGATGCTGAAATCAAAGATCTTGTTGATGAGTTAACAGTGCTTTATGATGACGCTGTTAAAACCTGCGATGAATATAACGAGTATTTAGGATGCAAGAACATTCAGGTTCTTTCAACCGTTTCAACCGAAGCCAGCATCAATGTTAAACTTTACTCAACAATCGCGTTTATATTCCTTGTTGTTGTTTGCTGTGGCGGCGCTTTGCTTATCGGCAGATTTAACAGCATCATTGTTTCCACATTCTATACCGATCCTATCACCGGCCTTCGCAACCGTGCATACTTCGATAAGTTCCTTGCTAAGAAGGGTAAGCATAATCTTGACGACGGAACGGTTATGGTTTCAATTATGATAACCAATATCCATGATATCAATGATAAGCATGGCAGAGATATGGGCAATAAGGTGCTTAAATACTTTGCAGAGGAAATTAAATATGCTTTTGCAAAAATGGATGCATTCTTTGTTTATAACGGAAACAATCATTATTTTGTAACCCTTAACAAAACGGATATAATCACCGCGGAAGATGCGTTGCAGATGTTCCGTACATCTCTTGATACAAGAGAAGAACTTCAAAATGTTCGTTTTGAATATAAGATCGGTGTTGCAGAAACATTCCGTAACAGAGTAAGAAGCGCAAGACTCTTGCTTGTTGAAGCTATTAAGAACAATAAAAACTATGTAACAGAGTCTAAAACCGACGAAAAGAAATAATATTTGAATATCAGATGTAAGGAGGCGGTAAAATGCTTGAAAATAAAGTTGAAAAATCAGTTTTAGGCGTGTATTTTGCCGCACTCTCTTTTCTGATGCACTATTTTATTCACGAAGATATAAATATCGGCGTAGGATTAACATTCCGCCATCTTTTCGCTCTTGCGATCATCGTCAGCGGATTTGTTGTTTTTCTTGTTAAACCGCGTATGGACAGAGCGCTTGTTTCATTAAAATCGGCTCTTGTCTTTTCTGTGCCGCTTCTTGTTGTTTTGGTTGCCTCAATGCTTGTATGGCTTCTTGATAAAAGTGCCCTTTCAACAATATTCCGCGGTATTTCCGGCTGTATTTTTTATACAAACTGGCTTTCCTGCGCGATGTGTGCGGCTGTTCTTTTGTATGTTTTCGGCGAAGACGGAATTTGGATAAACCTTGCGGGTCTTGTCGGCGCAAATATGCTGATGATCATCAGCATTATCGCGGAGGACGGACTTGGAACCTATATGTCTGAGCTTTCAACATTGCTTGTAACATTTGCCGATGAAACGGGCGATGTTATCGTTAAAGCGGAAATTCACGAGCTTGCGTTTTGCCTCGGCGCATATCTTTTGTATATGCTTTTCAAACCCAAAAGAAAATTATGGTTTTGGCTTTTATTTGCTTTCGGCCTTTTCTGCTTTGTTTCCGCACTTAAAAGAATTGCAATTATCGCAATCGCCGTTGCATTTCTTATTCGCGGAATCATCTGGCTTTCAAGCAGATTTGAACACAAAGCTGCTTGCCGCACGGCAAATATCATTATGATAGTCGGCACGGTCATTCTTATCGGATATATCGCCGTTATTAAAGCGGATTTGTTTTCCATGTTGCAGGAAGCGGGCGTTGAAACCAGCGGACGAAACGAGGTTTACGAAGCGGTTAGCCCTTATTATGAGTTTGCGCCGTCCTTTGTAGGAAAAGGAATAGGATTTTTAACATATCAGCTTAACGAGGTTATTCATGTCGGCGTTACCGCCGTTCATAACGACTTCTTACAGTTCTTTATAGACCTTGGATTTTTCGGATATATTTTGTGGCTTATTGCCATGACATATCTCAGAACAAGGTATTTCGGCAGACACGGCGATTATGATACGGCAACCGTTGCGGCAATGATGATAGCATATCTTCTTGTTTGTTCTTCAACCGATAACACGATCAACTATCCGCTTCTCACAACGGTTTTGGCGATCTGCATAATAGGAAACGGATATGAAAAAGCGGTTGAGGAAGAAGATCGGATTTTAACGGGTAAAAGGATGAAATTCAATGAAAATTTTAATGGTTAATAAATTTTTGTATCCGCGCGGCGGAGCAGAAAGTTATATGCTTAAAATCGGTGAATATTTTGAAAAATGCGGCCATGAGGTTCAGTATTTCGGAATGTTTGATGAGCAGAACACCGTTTTTAATAAGGCCGGTCAATATACCGCCAATATGGATTTTCACGGAAACAGTCTTTCCCGTTTCATATATCCTTTTAAGATTATCTATTCGTTTGAAGCGAAAAAGAAAATCGGAAAGGTTCTTGATGATTTTAAGCCCGATGTTGTTCACATGAACAATATAAATTTTCAACTTACTCCTTCTATAACCGATGCGGTTAAAAAACGCGGTATTCCGCTTGTTCAAACCGTTCACGATTATCAAATGACCTGCCCAAATCACCTGCTTTATGATTTTCGTAATAAGCATACCTGCGAGTTGTGCGTTGCCGGAAACAAGGCAAACTGCATAAAGCATAAATGTATCCACGATTCACTTATAAAAAGCGTTATCGGAACGATTGAAGCATGGTTTTATAAAATAAAGGGTACATATAAAAAAGTAGATAAATATATCTGCCCCAGCGCTTTCCTTGAAAGCAAACTTATCAAAAACGATCCCAAAACCTTCACGGGTAAAACGGTCGTTATCCATAACTTTATTGAAAAAAAGTCTGCACCGCAGGACGCAAAATCAAACTTCCCGTTTAATTATGTTGCGTTTGCGGGTCGTCTTTCGGCAGAAAAGGGCGTCGGTGTTCTAAGCGAAACGGCAAAACTTTTGCCCGATACAAATTTTGTTGTTATGGGCAACGGTCCTGAGGAAAAGGCGTTTGATGGCATTAAAAATGTTACGATGACCGGATTTGTTAAAGGCGATGAGCTTATAACAAATCTTGCGTTTGCCGATGTTATTGCCGTGCCTTCTGTCTGCTTTGAAAACTGTCCGCTTTCAATTCTTGAAGCGCAGGATTTAGGCGTTCCCTCGGTTACTATGAATATGGGCGGTATGGCAGAACTTGTTAAGGACGGCGTTACCGGAACCCTTTCAAAGTCGCCTTTCCCCGAAGATTTTGCCGAGGCACTCAGTAAAACCCTTTCCGAAAGGGAAAAATTAAATGAGATGAAGGCAAATTGCCTTGAAGAAGCAAAAAGCGCAATAACCATTGATGATTATTGCAACCTCGTTCTTAAAATATACGAAGGATGTAAAAACTAATGCCTTTAATAAGTATAGTAGTTCCCGTTTATAAGGTTGAACAGTATCTTGACCGTTGCGTTGAGTCACTTATTAACCAAACCGAAAAAGATATTGAAATCATTCTTGTTGATGACGGCTCGCCCGATAACTGCCCGGCTCTTTGCGATGAATGGGCAAAAAAAGACAACAGAATAAAGGTTGTGCATAAGCAAAACGGCGGTTTGGGCCTTGCAAGAAATTCGGGAATTGAAGCGGCAAGCGGAAAGTATATCGGATTTATTGATTCGGATGACTATGTAAAGACCGATATGTATGAAACGCTTAAAAACGCTATGGAAAAGCACGATGCCGCACTTGCCATAACCGGCTTTTGCTGTGTCGGAGGAATAATGTCCGCAAAGGAAGATGCCGTGGATTATATTAACTGTTTTGAAGAAGAAACGGTTTTCTCCGGTAAAGAGGGGTTAGATGATCTTCTTCTTAATATTTCCGGCGCTCCTCCAACCGCTTCCCAGGACAGTAAGTACGGTTTCAGTTCGGTTAAAAATCTGTTTTTGCTGTCGGTTATAAATGAAAACGGCATTCGTTTTGAAAACGAGCGCAAGGTTATGAGCGAGGATGTTTTCTTTATGCTTCGCTATATAAACTGCATTGAAAAAGCAGTTGGCGTTAAGGGCGCACATTATTTTTATTGCAGAAACGGCGAATCGCTTTCAAAAAGTTACCGCGGTGATCGTTTCGAGAAATGCAAATTTTTAATTGAAGAAATAAACCGCGATCTCTCAAAAAGAATGCCCGAAACGGTTTATAAGATATATACCGATCGCCTTTTTCAAGCGTATGCAAGGGCGGCTTGTATGCAGGAAATTCAGTTTAAGGAACAAAACAAACTTTCAAATAAAGAACTGAAAGCAAGACTCAGCGCTATCTGCAAATCAAACGAGCTTCAAAATGTTCTAAAAAAATATCCTTGGCATAAGCTTCCGATAACTCAGGCATTTTTTGCCTTTACCATGCGTTTTGGCCTTTATGGGCTTATGATATTATCAGTTAGAATAAAAGATAGGGGATAATATGTTTTTTTCTGTTATAATGCCGATGTATAATGTTGAGCCTTATTTAAGACAATGCATTGACAGTGTGCTTGCTCAAAGCTTTAAGGATTTTGAACTGATCCTTGTTGATGACGGTTCACCCGATAACTGTCCCGTAATTGCAGATGAATATGCCGCAAAGGACGAAAGAATAAAGGTTATTCATAAGCAAAACGGAGGTCTTGTTTCGGCAAGACAGGCGGGTATCGAAATCGCAGCCGGAAAATATGTTATCAACATTGATTCGGATGACTGGATAGAGCCCGATTATTTTGAAAAGGCTTACGATATAATAAATAAGCATAATCCCGATATTGTTTGCTTTGCTGTTAATTTTGTTACTGACGGCAATGCTCAAAAAACTCCTGAAATAGTTCCAACCGGTTTTTATGACCGTGAAAAGATCGAAAGCGAAATAATCCCCAATATGCTTTTAACCGAAAATATGAAGCACATGCACTATTATGTTTGGGGAAAGGCATTCAGAAAGGAACTGATATACCCCTGCCAAATGGCAGTTGACACAAGAATTGCAATGGGCGAGGATGTTTCCTGCCTTATGCCGGCTTATTTAAGCGCGCAAAGCGTTTATATAAGCGATGCGGCGATATATGATTGCCGCTGCCATAATTCTTCAATGTCAAGAAAATTCAACGGTAAACATTTTGAGCAAATAAAGCTCGGAATTGACCTTTTGAAATCAAAAATACCGGCAGCTCCCCCCGTTTTCAAAACGGAAATCGAAAGATACGGCGCGTTTATGGGCTTTGTTCTTATCGCGACCGCCGCAGAGTTCGGCGGAAAGGGAATTGCCGATCAAATAAATAAACTTTGGTGTGATGAATTTACCGAGTGCGCTCAAAATGCACAGTTCTCAGATATCACCGCCAAAAGTAAAATAGCAGTTAATTTGCTTAAAAAAGGCAAAGTTAAATCAGCATACAGATTTTTGCGCCTGTGTGCCGTTTTGAAAGGAAAAGTATAATGGAAAATAATAAACCCACCGTTTCGGTTGTTATGGCAGTTCATAACGGAGAAGATTTTATAAGGGAAACATTAAACAGTATTAAAGCCCAAACATTCACCGATTTTGAATGTATTATCATCAATGATTTCTCAACCGACTCTACTTCCGATATCCTGAAAGAATATGAAAGTGCTGATCCGCGTTTTAAGGTGTTTGAAAATGAGGTAAACCTTAAACTTGCGAAATCGCTTAATAAGGGCGTTGAGCTTGCAACCGGAAAATACATAGTTCGTATGGATGCTGATGATATTTGCCTTGAAAACAGATTTTATAAGCAAGTTGAATTTATGGATGCAAATCCCGATGTTGGCGTTTGCTACTGCAAATTCTTCACCCTTCGTGACGGCGAGATAAATATCGGCTCGCTCGGCAGAAAGTGTGACAGCGAAACAATAAAAGCAATGTTCCTTTTCTTCAATCCTGTTCTTCATCCGGGCGTTATGGCAAGGGCAGAGGTTATGAAGCAGTATCTTTATGATCCCGAATGCACCTGCACCGAGGATTATGACATCTGGACTCGTATGGTTGAGGGCGGCGTTAAGTTTTCCTGCGTTGATGAATATCTTATGCTTTATCGTTTGCATGGAAACTCAATAACCTCAACAACAAAGGATAAGCAGATGATAGAGGTTAAAAAAATCGTTAGCCGTTTTTATAAAAGCGCTGCTTTTGAGCTTAATGAAGAAGAACTTGACTTCTTTATGACCCATATCTATTTCCGCGAAAAATCAGATATGAACGGTTTATATGATTTCTATCAAAAATTGCTTAACGCAAATCGTGAAAAGAAATATTTTGATGAAAAAGCGATATTCTGTGCTTTCTTTGAAATTCTTGCCGATTCAACACATGCCTTCGGTTATTCATTTACCGAAAAAATCAAATTATCAAAATTCGGTTTATCAAAGTTTTTCTCTGAAGTTTTTGCAAAGAAAAAACGCGCTAAGGACGGTGTGGCAAAGGCGGTTTTAACCGCAACAAGCTTTGGCTTTACACAAAAATCAACAAACGCGGCATTACCCGCTTTTAAGTATAAGGAGGTTAAATGATGGATTTTACCCAGCTTGCAACAATGGCTGTTATAGTGCTTTTGTTTTTGCTTGTTATAGTTATTGCGGCAGTTTATTTCAAAAAGGCCGCAACTCAAACTAAAAGGGCAAAACAAACCAACTATAAAACCGTTATGTATCTTCAAACTTATTATGATAGGGTGCGCAAAAATTCAAGAATCCCGTGCAGTATTTTGTATATTAAGGTGACAACGGCATTTGAAGATGTTATAATAAGCGAAGAAACCAAAAAGGCATATAAATTTCTTGCCAATACCATTCTTGCCTCGTTCGGTGATGATGACAGTATGATAGCTCTTTGCGAAAATGGCGATTATATTGTTATAACAAGATTAAGCGAACCCGCTATCGAAGATAGAATAAATCAGATAAGGCGCGCACTTAAATTTTATTCGGGAACCGATCAGCAGGCAAAGAAACTTACTCTTTATTTCGGCGCATATCTTCTTCCCGCAAGCAATGTTTCTTTTGAGGAAGCTGTTTCCCGTTCAAAGCTTGCCTGCAACGAGGCGGAACTTCGAACTGTTCCGTACATCGCTTGGGACTATAATATGCAGAAAACACGCGATGAAGCTGAAACGCTTGACCACAATTTTAATAAGGGATTTGAAGAAAACAACTTCTTTATCGAATTTCAGCCGATCGTTGACCTTGTTTCCGGCACAATAATCGGCGCCGAGGTTTTAACAAGACTTTCCGATGCGGACAGCCGCATAATAAAACCGGCGGAATTCCTTGCGGTTATCGCAAACAGCGGAATGAATCTTGAATTCGACCTGTTTGTTTTGGAAAAAACATGTAAATGGGCGGCGCATCACCGCGACCTTATGAACCATCTTAAATATATTTCCATTAACTTTTCAAGAAAAACCATTTACAATCCTGAAATATCAGATAAAATTCTTGAAGTTTTGAAAAACTATGATCTTTCGCCTGAAAAGTTTGCAGTTGAAATTCTTGAGGATCAGGCGAAGGGCGAAAAAAGTTCGTTAAGCGCCACACAGGAACTTCGCAAACTTCGCGATAAGGGCGTTAAGATCCTTCTTGATGACTTCGGAACGGGTTATACATCCTTTGAGGATATTCAAACCTATCCCGTATCCATACTTAAAATTGACCGTACCATCGTTAAAAACACCGATAGTGAAATCGGCGCAAGAGTTTTCAAGAGCATAATTAAAATTGCCGATGAAATTGATGCCGAGGTTATTTGCGAAGGTGTTGAAAAAATAAATCAGATAGAATTTTTGCGTGATAACGGATGCAAGTTCGTTCAGGGCTTCTATTTCTATCAGCCAATGAATACAAGCCAATTTGAAAGTCTTATTCGAAACAACAAATTATAATTTTCGGAGGAATGAAAAATGAAAAAAGGATTATTCGGTTATAATCGTAAAGAAGCAGACGCATACTTTAAGTTTCTTATGGACAGCAACAATCAAATTCAGTCTGAGCTTGATGCACAGAAGGAAGAGTTTGAAAAAGCAAAAGAAGAAAGCAAAATCGCTTATGAAGCAAAATCACAGATGGAAATGGAGCTTACCGCTGCACGCCTTGAAATAGAAGAACTTAAAAAGCAGGCAAGCGAAGCCGTACCTGTTCAGGATAATTCCGCTGTTGAAGCACTCAAAGCAGAAAATATAAAACTTTTAAGTGAAATTGAAAAACTTAAAAACACAAAGCCTGCCGAAAGCGCAAATGTCGGCGAAATATGTGCTGCCGCTTATAAGGATATGGAAAACAAGAATAAGCAAGTAAGCGAAAAAATCAAGGCTTATGCCGAGAAAATGTTTGAAAAAATGGCAGATTACCGCAAGGAAACAACCGAAATTATGAAATCTGTTACCGAACTTCAGAAAACCCAAAGAGATCAAATGATTTCCCTTTGCGAATCAACCGTTAAAAAACTTTCCGAGCTTTCGGAAAATTCAAAGAAAACCATTTCCGAAATGGCGGAAATCGAGAAAACTCAGGATTCTATTTCCGGCGATATTGACGGTATCCTTTCCGAAACTATGGGTTTAAAGGAAGAAAAAGCCGAAGCACCGGCTGAAGATACTTCAAACGTTCTCTTCAAATTCTCAAATTTCTCATAAAAAATACGATTTGCGGCGGCATCTTTTTTAAAATGCCGCTTTTTTTGCTTATAATGAAAACTTGTATAGATTTTTGCAAAAGTTGCGGTAACGCCGTAATCATTTGACAGAAAAGGTTAAGAATGGTATCTTAAAAATAACAAAAAAATAAAGGAAGGCTTTATTATGGAAAAGAAATACCATGGCATTATCGTACCTGCACCAACCCCGGTTTTAGAGGACGAAACCGTTGATGAAAAAGCATATCGCACCTTGATAAGATATCTTATCAAAAACGGTGTTGACGGTGTTTTTGCCGCAGGAACACTCGGCGAATCAATGGCTTTAACTCAGGCAGAGCGCGACCGCGCAATTCGCATTGCCGCTGATGAAGCAAAGGGCGAAATCAAAATTTTCGGCGGTGTTATGGATACCTCAACCAAAAGAGTTATCGAAAACATCAAAAGAATAGAGGACAGCGGTTGTGATGCGGCTGTTATCACTCCTGTTTTCTATGATCGTCACACCTCTCAGGGTGAAGTTGTTCGCCTTTTTGAAGATGTTGCGAAAACAACCGATATGGATCTTGTTGTTTATAATATTCCGACCTTTGTTGTTGCTAAAATTTTGGCTCCAACAGTTGTTGAGCTTGCAAATATTCCTTCTGTTAAGGCATATAAAGAATCTACTGCCGATTTCAACGAAACCTCAAAGGTTCTTGATATGCTCGGCGACCGTGAAGACTTTTCAATCCTTCAGGGTACACCCGTTCAGTATATGGGTTCTGCCGCTTTGGGAATTGACGGCTGCGTTCCTTCAATGGCTTCTCTTTATCCTCGCCTTTTTGCCGCTGCTTATGAGGCAACAAAGAAGAATGATGTTGAACTTCTCCGCAAATTCAATCACATGATCCTTCAGGCAGGCAAGATTTACGGCGCCGCTAAAAACGGAACTGCCGCAGTTAAGTATGCAACATCACTTTTGGGCTTTATGTCTGACCGTATCATTCGTCCGCAGGACGGTGTATCTGAGGAAGAAGCCGCTAAGATCCGTGACCTTAAAGTTATCTGCGATCAAATGTGCAAAGATGCCGGAGTTGAGAGTGTATTATGATAAAAGTTGATCCTAAAAAATATCAAAAACTTTTGCTTGATGCCGCGTTAAAATGCGGAATAAAAGAGGAGGTTGCCGCGCAGGTCACCGATTGTATGGTGCTTACCGATATGCTCGGTATTATGACCCACGGTTCTGTTAACCTCGGAAAATATGTTAATAAATTTAAGGCAGGCGGCCTTAACGATAAAACGCCTGAAATAATAGAAGAAGGCCCTACCTGGGCTCGCATAGACGGTAAAGACGGTTTTGGTATGTATAACGCCAGATATGCCACCGATCTTGCAATGAAAAAAGCAGAGCAGACCAGTATGGCTATGGTAACCGTTTCAAACAGCGGCCATTCCGGCGCTTCCAGCAACTATACCGTTTACGGCGCAAGAAAAGGATTTCTTACGATCGCCATGAGCAACAGCATTAAGCTGATGTGTGTTCCCGGCGGTAAGGGCAATGTTATCGGAAATTCTCCGATTTCCTATGCAATCCCGCGTGAAAACGGAAAACCTGTGTTTATGGATGTTGCGCTCAGTGAGGTTGCAAAATTAAAGGTTGTTCGCCTTCAAAAAGAGGGAAAACCGGTTCCGGACGGTTGGGTTGTTGATGCTGACGGTTTGCCCACAAATAATCCACAGGGCAATGATTTTTCACTTTGTCCTATGTCTGCTCATAAAGGATACTGTATGTCATTCTTTGTTGAGGTTTTAACCACAGTTCTTTCAGGTGGCACATTCAATGTTAAAAGCTGGCTCAATGCTTCTCCGGAGGTTCCTTCCGGTGTTTCCCACGCGGTTATCGCTGTTGATATAAAGAAGATGATGGATAGCAGTATTTTTGCTTCTCGTCTTGAAGAATATATCGCCGAAATAACCGGCGCTCCCAAAGCAAAGGGCTCGGATAAAATTTTCTATCCCGGCGAGCCGAACTGGATTTCATACAACAAAGCCGAGGAAGAGGGACTTACCCTTCCCGATGATGTTGAAAAATCCGTTCGCGAATTTCTTGACAGCTGCGGTATTGATCTTAATTCCGCAAGTATTTAAGGAGGATTATTTATGAAAATGCTTTTAGGCGGCAAATGGTGCGATGCATCAAACGGTGCCGTTATGGATAACATTAACCCTGCAACCGGCAAGGTTTACGATACAGTTCCGCGAGCTACCGCAGAAGATGTTAAAACCTGCGTTGCAAATGCAGTTAAAGGTCAAAAAGAATGGGCGGCCATTCCTTTCTATAAAAGAATGGAAATGCTTGAAGAGTTCATTCGCCTTGTTGAAGCCGATTCTGAAAAAATCGCCGAGATCATGACCCTTGAAGGCGGCAAGCCTTACGGTCAGTCTCTCGCCGAGGTTGGTCGTGTTAAGGATACAACAAGAGGTTATATTGCCGCCGCAAGAACAATGTACGGCAAAACTCTTCCTTTCAATCCCGAGCCCCGCGGTGAAGGCGATATCAACTTCACAATTTATGAACCGTTGGGTGTTGTTGCCTGCATTCCGGCATTCAACTTCCCCGCAGTTGTTTTTGCGCATAAGGTCAGTGCGGCTCTCTGCTCCGGCAACAGCTGCATTTTGAAACCGCCTTCGGATACTCCCTGCAGTGCGCTTTATATGGTAAGCCTTCTCCTTAAAGCCGGTGTTCCCGGAAACACAATTCAGTGTATTACAGGCGGCGGCGGAGATATCGGCGACCTTCTCGTTGAAGATCCGCGCGTTAACGCGGTTATGCTCACCGGCAGCACAAAGGTTGGCGTCGGCATTGCAGAGCGTTGCGCTTCTCAGCTTAAAACATACTGCCTTGAACTCGGCGGTAACGATCCTTTCGTTATCTGCGATGATGCGGATATTGAAACCGCTGTTAAGGAATCCCTTGCGGGCAGAATAGGCAATGCCGGTCAGATTTGCTGTTCAAGCAAAAGATTTATCGTTGATAATAAAATCAAGGATGAATTCACAAAGGCTCTTGCCGATGCGCTTTCCAAACTTAAAATGGGTGATCCCACCGATAAAACCGTTGATGTCGGCCCGGTTATCAATCGCCGCGCGGCTGACGGAATTATGCAGAAGATTAAGAACGCTGAAAGCCAGGGTGCAAAAATCGTTTGCGGCGCAGTTCAGAATGATTGCTTTATCACTCCCTGCGTTTTGGGTGATGTTCCCAAAACTGCCGATGTTGCAAGTGATGATGAAATTTTCGGACCGGTATTCTCGGTTATCGGATTTGAAGATCTTGATGAGGCTATCGAGATTGCAAATCAGTCTTGCTATGGTCTCTCGGCTGGTATTCTTACCAACGATTTCAAGAAAGGCTTAAAATTTGCCCTTGCCGTTGATGCAGGTGCTTGCGTTGTCGGTGCAAACGGTAACTATCGTTTGGGTCAGCAGCCTTTCGGCGGTCATAAGATGTCCGGCGTTGGAACAGAAGGCTCTATGGATACCTTGAAGGAACTTTCAAAGGTTAAAACCATCTGCCTTAAAAATGCACTTCTTTAATTAAAAGCATAATAAAACACCGCTTCGTTTGAAGCGGTGTTTTTGTTTTTATATCGGATAAGATGTCGGTTCAAGGGCGTGCCGCAGCAGATAAATCGCATCGTCACTGTCGGTTGAGCCGTCTTTGTTAAAATCGGCGCTTCCGCTTATCGGATAAGCTGTTGGATCAAGCGAATGTTTAAGCAGATAAATCGCATCGTCACTGTCAACTGTTTTATCCCCGTTCATATCACCCTTAACTCCGCCGTTTTGAAGCGAGGCTTTAAGCAGGGGATCGTTATCGTTTTCAATCAGTATTTTATTAAAATCGGCGATTGATAACGGATAATTGACCTCGGTCAGCTTGGAGCATGCCATAAACGCTCTCGGACAAACATGGCGAAGGGAAGCAGGCAAGGTTATGCTTTTAAGGTTGTTGCAAGCTAAAAACGCATCGCCGGTTATAAGATACACTCCCTCGGGAACGGTTACGCTTTCAATAGCCCTGAAGAAAGAAAAAGCGCCGTAGCCAATTTCAATAATCCCCTCGTTTTCGGGGATGACGCTGTTGTTAAATCCTTGAACAAGAACGCCGTATTCCTTATCAATCAAACAGTTTCCGCTCGCCTTGAATTTTTTGTTTGCCGAGGCAACGGTTATTGTTTTTATGGCCTCGCATCCCGAAAACGGACTGTATCCGATTTTTGAAACATTTGCGGGAATATTAACCGATGTAAATTCCGTGCAACCCTTAAAAGCCATAGGCTCTATCGTTGTAAGTGATTGCGGAAGCGTTACGGATTTAAGATTATAACAACCGGAAAAAGCGCAAAACTCTATTGTTTTAAGTCCCTCCGGAAGATTGATGCTTAAAAGCTCTGACCGTCCCTCAAAAGCCTTGCTTCCGATTATCTCAACCGATCCGTCATTCGGAATAACGGTTGAATTAAGACCGAATATCAGCTTTTTGCTGCTTTTTTCAATAATGCAGTTGCCGCTGCTTTTATAATAACTGTTCGAGGAGGCAATGTCTATTTTTTCAAGATTATCGCAAAAAACAAAAGAATTATCATATATCTTTTGAACGGTTGCCGGAATAGAAACCCCCGTAAGATCGTCTAAAGCAAAAAACGCATAAGTATCAATTCCGCTAACCGCGTATCCGTCAATAGAAGAGGGAACGGTAACATATCCGCTTGCGTTTTTAACATTTGTTATAACAGCCTTTCCGTCTTGAACCTCGTAATCAAATTGCACTTCGGCAGAAACCGAAACGGAAAAAGAAAAAAGCAAAACGGATATACAAATAATAACGGAAATTATTCTTTTCATATAATAACGCCTCCAAAAATATAATGATATTATACCACTAAAAACAATAAATTCAAGCATATATTCAAAGTCCGTATTTTAGTACACTTGCAAACTTATAATAAAAAACGTAAAATAACTCTTGACAAATAAAAGGTCACTTGTTATAATAAAATCACAGAAAACGAACAAATGTTCGGCGGAGGTAAACGATATGACTTTTATGGATATTCTTAAATCTTTATTTGATGTTGCTCTTGTCTGCTTTGCAGTTTGGGCGGTGCTTCATGAGGATAAATTTATCCGCTTTGAAGAAGCGCTTGTTTGCCGTTTTCGCCGCAGAAAGTTAAAGGCGGTAAAAGGCAATGCCGCAAATGTTCGTTGCCGCAACAATTAAAATTATTCTTCAAATGCTATATTTTGAAAAGGCGGGGAAAATCAAAAATTTTCCCGCCTTTTCATATTTTTTGTTAAAAAAATATCATTTTTGCTATTGTAATTTTTTGTAAGAAAATGTATAATGTGATTGTAAATTTTAGAAGGGAGTCTGTTCTTATGATTATTTCCAACGAAGTTCAGAATATGTGCCCCGTAACCAAGGGTCCGCATCACGGTCCCGCTCCGATTCCGGAGGAGGCAAAGTGGGTACAGGCAAAAGAAATTAAAGACATTTCAGCTTACACACACGGTGTAGGTTGGTGCGCACCTCAGCAGGGCGCTTGCAAGCTTTCACTTAATGTTAAGGAAGGCATTATCGAAGAAGCTCTTGTTGAAACCATCGGCTGCTCGGGTATGACTCATTCCGCTGCTATGGCAGCTGAAATTCTTCCCGGCAAAACCATTCTTGAAGCTCTTAATACAGACCTTGTATGTGACGCTATCAACACCGCTATGCGTGAACTTTTCTTGCAGATAGTTTACGGCAGAAGCCAGTCCGCTTTCTCTGAGGACGGCCTTTCAATCGGCGCAGGTATGGAAGATCTCGGTAAGGGCGCTCGCTCCATGGTCGGCACTATGTACGGCACAAAGTTAAAGGGCGTTCGTTACCTTGAAATGACCGAAGGTTATTGCACCAGAATGGCTCTTGATGAAAACAATGAAGTTATCGGCTATGAGTTCGTATCTCTCGGCAAGATGACCGATTTCATCAAGAAGGGTATGGAACCCAACGAAGCTTACAAACAGTCAATCGGCCACTATGGCAGATTCAGTGAAGAAGACGGCGCGGTTAAGTATATCGATCCGCGTAAAGAATAAGGAGGGGGAATTACAATGGCACAGTTTGAAAACTATGAAAGACGCGAAGCTAAAATCTTAGCTTGCATTAAAGAATACGGTATTTCCTCCATTGATGAATGTAAGGAAATCTGCGAAAAAGCAGGCATCGATCCTTATACCATCGTTCAGGAAACTCAGCCGATCTGCTTTGAAAACGCAAAGTGGGCTTACACAGTAGGTTCCGCTATCGCTTTGAAGCAGGCAGAAAAAACCGGCGATAAGTCTGCCGCAACTGCCGCTGCCAATATCGGTATCGGCTTGCAGTCATTCTGCATTCCCGGCTCTGTTGCCGAAAACCGCAAGGTTGGTCTCGGCCACGGTAACCTCGGCAAGATGCTCCTTTCCGAAGAAACCGAATGCTTCTGCTTCCTCGCAGGTCACGAATCATTCGCAGCTGCTGAAGGCGCTATCAAAATCGCCCTCAACGCTAACAAGGTTCGCAAACAGCCGCTCCGCGTAATCCTTAACGGTCTCGGTAAGGATGCCGCTTATATCATTTCAAGAATCAACGGCTTCACCTTTGTTGAAACCGAGTTTGATCCTTATAGCGAAGAGGTTAAGATCGTTGAAGAAAAGCCGTTCTCCAAGGGCGCTCGCGCAAATGTCAGATGCTATGGCGCGGATAACGTTCCCGAAGGCGTTGCTATCATGAAGCTTGAAAAGGTTGGCGTTTCCATCACCGGTAACTCAACCAACCCCACCCGTTTCCAGCATCCCGTTGCAGGCACATATAAGAAATGGTGCGTTGAAAACGGTGTTGGTTACTTCTCAGTAGCTTCCGGCGGCGGCACAGGCCGTACACTTCACCCCGATAATATGGGTGCAGGTCCTTCCAGCTACGGTATGACCGATACTATGGGCCGTATGCATTCCGACGCGCAGTTCGCAGGTTCTTCCTCCGTTCCGGCTCACGTTGAAATGATGGGACTTATAGGTGCCGGTAACAACCCGATGGTTGGTATGACCGTTGCTTGCGCAGTTGCAGTAGCTGAAGCACTTAACAAGTGATTTTTTCATCATTTTAAGTTAGCAAATAGATAAAAAATAGTTAGACACATCATTTTTTGGTTTTCACCTATGATGTGTCTAACTTTTTATTTGAATTATTTGATTGCTTTTGATATTATTGTTTCGGTGATTAAATGGAAATAAGAAAGAAATTAAGATTAGAAAATTTTGATTATTCGTCAAACGGTTATTA
>JAZUJA010000018.1:0-14823 GCA_045642495.1 Acutalibacteraceae bacterium | reverse complement strand
AGAACGACATGGCTACGATCCGACTTGCGGGATAAAACGGCGTATCGCTCACCCGAGGGTGATTTTTCAAAGCCCGTTATAACAAAACAAACCGCCTTCCCCACCCTTGATATAAGCGCGATATCGCGAGTTGTACCCTCTTTGATACCGAGCGCACCTTCGTTATGCGGAATAACGCCGCGCATAACCCCTAAGTTTACATATAAGTTATGCTCGCTATCACACATAGTTACAACAGCTTCTAAAATAATCCCTTCCTGATATGCAACAGAAAGCCTTTCAGCGGACGACATATACCTTTTATTTTCGGTTTTTGATAAAAGTGTTCCCTCAGGATAAAATTCCAGCATTTTGATCTCCCTTTCATTAAGGACATATTCTTCCCTAAAAGTATATTCGGGAAAATGCAAAAAAATTCCCCTCGAAAATCGAGGGGGTGAATTTTTAATGAGGTGAATAAAAACGGGATGTTGAAGAAAATATGGTTTTGCGCGTGGAATGAACGGGATGTCAAGGATGCCATTCCCTACAAATTATATCATTATATTTAATTCGTGCCGAAGGCACACCGAAATTATTCATTATTCATTATTCGTTATTCATTAAAAAAACCGCCCTCGTGGGCGGTTTTTGTTTTTAATGAAGCGGGTAATTTTCGGGATCAAAGGTGTATCTTAAAAGATAGATCGCGTCGTCTGAGTCGATCTGACCGTCACCGTTAAAGTCGCAGTTTTGATTTACCGGGTAACTTGCCGGATCAAACGTTGAACGCAGCAGATATATAGCATCATCTGAATCAACCTGACCGTCGCCGTTTACATCCGCTTTGATTACGGACGGCTTAAACTCAACAGTTACATTCGAGATAAACTCATCACCGTTTTCTATTTTAATTTCCTTCCACTGATCCTCGCTGCCGGTGAACACAAGAGTTTCTAAGGATGAACATTCAGAAAACGCACCGCCGCCAATACTTGCAACATTTTCGGGGATTGTTATGCTTTCAAGCGATGAGCAGTTATAAAATGAATAACTGCCGATACTTGTAACGCCGTTCGGAATATTTAAGTTTTCAAGCGATGAGCAACCGAAAAACACATAATCGCTTATATTGGTTACCGTTTCGGGGATTTCAATATTTTTCAGTGACTCGCAAGAGAAAAACGCATTACTGCCTATGCTTGTTACGGTATCGGGAATATCTATATTTTCAAGAGAAGAGCAACCGTAAAAGGTTGAGGGTTCAATGCTTGTTACGCCGCTTGGAATATTTATACTTTTAACCGAAGAACAATTAAAAAACGCACTGTTTCCTATATTTTCAACTGTATCGGGGATTTCTATGCTTTTAAGCGCGGGGCGCCAAGAAAAAGCGGATGCGGCAATACCCTTTGTATCGGGTTTTAAGGTTATAACTTCCGGGCATGTTCCTTTATATGTATATGCAACCTTGCCGGCATAAACAACACCTTCAGGTTCATTATCATACCACGCCGTGCCCTCAAGCGAATTGCCGAACAGAGTAGTTACACTATCGGGAATTTCAATATTTTCAAGCGCCGAGCAACCGGAAAACGCGCCGCTTCCGATTCTTGTAACACTATTTGGAATCGAAACGCTTACAAGTGAAGAACAACGATAAAATGCATAATCCCCTATACTTGTTACACCGTTACCGATTACAACCGATGTTATCGCCGTTCCCCAAGGGCTTAGATATAACTCATTATCATAATTATCCATTGCTCCGTTACCGCTTATCACAAGGGTTGTACCCTCAAGCTCCCATGAGCAGTCACCGGTTGTGCCGGATGTTGCGGCATAGGCATTTACGGGAACGATCACAAAGACCGAAAAAATCAAACAAAATGCGATAACAAAGGACAGTGGTTTTTTCATAATCAAACTCCGATATATAATGGGAATTATTTTTTGTTTACGCTTTCGTCAAACCCTTCGGTGCTTTCACGCATAAACAAAACCTTTATGGTTAAAACAAGAAGTTTAAGATCGAGCAAAAATGAATATGTTTCAATATAAATAAGATCCATGTGAAGTTTATCACGAGGGGATGTATTATATTTTCCGTAAAGCTGGGCAAAACCGGTTAGTCCTGCTTTCACTCTATGGCGAAGTTCAAACTCTGGATAAAGGTTTGAATATTCATAAACATTTTCAATTCTCTCGGGTCTCGGACCTACAATGGACATTTCGCCCTTCAAAATATTTATCAGCTGAGGAATTTCATCCATTCTGCAAGCGCGAATGATTTTACCGACGCGGGTTATGCGACTATCGCTATCAGTGGCTTTCATTGCGCCGTTCTTCTCGGCATCAACTATCATAGAACGGAATTTCAGCACATTAAAGATTTTGCCGTTTTTGGTTATTCTGTTTTGTTTATAAAAAACCGGTCCGCCGTCTTCAAGCTTTATTGCCAGCGCAACGACAAGTGAGAAAGGCAAGGTTAAAATAAGAATAATCGCGGAAACCAAAATATCGAAAATTCTTTTAACCGCCGTTGACTCAACGGCAAGGCCTTTATTGCGACTCATCAAAACGGGCGTATCGCCGATTTGGATATTATAACTGTTGTTTATTATAATATCGGTTATATCTGGAAGCAGATATGTTCTTTTTTCGTATTTATAGCAAAACGAAACGATTTCTTTTTGAATGTTTTTATCAACACCGCAGATAACCGCCGCTTCATACTTGCTGATTTGTTTGCAAATTTCCTCGGTTGAAAAATCTTCGGTGCTGAGCCCTTTTTCGATAACAAAACGGTCAGATATTCTGCCCATTTTATTTATAAGTTCAAAACCCGAAACATCCTTGCCGAAAACCGCAACCACTCTTCTTGCGGGATGCGTTTTGAAATATATAACATTTGCGCAGCAAGAAAGAATTGCAACAACGCATATCTGATAAATTATGCCTATCACCATAGGCCACACCGCCACAAGATGACGGGCAATAAGGCTTAATTCAAGATACATTACCATATTTGTGAAAACAATCGATAGAGAAAAACTGTAAATTATCTCATGAATACGGTAAACCCCAATCTTAAAGGCGCTGTAAAGGGTTGAAAACGTTATGAAGATAAGCACAAAAGAGAAGATAACAACATAGTTACCCTTGTTTGAAAACAAGGATTCAACATAATGCGTTATCCATGTTTCGATAAAGCCGACGGTTACCGCCGCAACTATCATTATTTTAACAAAAAGCATCACTGATTTTCTCAGTGTTACGATCAATTTCATATACGCCCTCCAAAAATCGGCATATTTTCTCAAATACAGTATATATTCATCATATATATTTTGTCAAGTTTTAATAAACATCATTCTTCTCTTGCATAAATAGTAAATAGATGATATAATTAAGTTAAACCAATGCTTTCGAGGAGAATACTATATGAAAACAAAAAAGGTAATTGCTATTTTATTGTGTGTTGCAATATTATCTTCTTTTTCTTCATTTTTCGTTTCGGCAGAAGAAAAGCCGATTATAAAAAATTATGTCAGGGCGGGTATTGAATCGGCGCAGGCAAGCTTTGTTTCCGCTTCGGCTGATGCCGCTTATGCTTACGAGCCAACTGCCAGGGTTTCTGACCTTGCCGTACTGTTTTATGAAAATTCATTATCAGCAATTGAGGAAATTGCAAACGGAAAAAGGAAAAATACAACGTTTGAATTGAGCTTTAATCTCACTTTAACAACTGACGATCTTAATCTTCCCGCAGAAAGCGGATATAATCAGGTTTATTATGCCGGTGAAGAATTCTTTTCACAAAATTGCATTCCAACATCCGATACTATTATCGAACTTCTTCAATTAGTTTTGCAAAAATACCCTTATGACCTTTTTTGGTTTGATAAAACATCGGGCATTTTAATAGGAACCAGTTATTATCCCGGACATGTAAACTATAATAACGGCAGAAATGAATATACCCAAACGATTTTTTACACGCTGTGTTACATTGTTTCGAACGAATATTGGGATGGTCAAACCATTATGAAGGCGCAGGATCCAACCGGAGCAATCACAAACTATCCTTCGGGCACAAAAGGTTTCGGACCTGAAATTGAAGCCGGCAGAGAAAAAGCGCTTAGTATTGTTAAAAAATACGAGGGTAAATCGGATATAGAAAAAATTCGCGGCTATGACAATGAGCTTGCGGCACTTACCGATTATAACTACGATGCTGCTTCAACCGGCGGCCTTTACGGAAATCCCTGGCAGGCGGTTAGCATTTTAGATGGCAACCCAAGCACAAAAGCCGTTTGTGAAGGCTATGCAAAAGCATTTAAGTATCTTTGCGATCTTTCTCGATTTGATGATCCTTATGCAAGTTGCTTATGCGTTACGGGCCAATTATTTGCAAATTCCGGCGATCCACAGCCTCACATGTGGAACATCATGAACCTTGATGGCCAAAACTATCTTATTGATGTTACAAATGATGACCGCGGAAGCGATGCCGCAGGTGAGTTGTTTATGAAGAAAGCCAATGCTTCTTCAAGCGTATGGTCTGATTACCCGGCTATCCCCTATTACTACTCACTCAGCAGATATTCATCAACTATGTTCTATTACTACTATGATAGTAATACTCTTTCTTTCTTCGGACCGAACGATTTGATTTTATCAAACAAAAATTATGTTTCGGACGGATATATAAAGGGCGACTGCAACAATGATAAATCTGTTGACAGTGATGATGCTATTTATCTGCTCAAGCATACGCTTGACTCGTTCTCATATCCTTTTGAAAAAAACGGCGATTTTAATGATGATAAAACAACCGACAGTGACGATGCGATATACTTGCTGAAATATTCTTTGGACAGCAACTCATATCCGTTGCCGTAAAAAATCAAGCCCTGCTTTTGCAGGGCTTTTTTCGTAATATAATTTTCTTGACATAAGGTATGAAAGATATTATAATATATACTTGTATAAAAATGTAAAGGTGGTTTTTCTTTTGGCAAAAACTAAAGTTACTGCAGACGGACTTAAAAAATTACAGGAAGAACTGGAAAATCTTAAAACGGTCGGTCGTTCGGAAATCGCTGAAAAAATAAAGGTTGCCCGCGGATACGGAGATCTTTCCGAAAACAGCGAATATGATGAAGCAAAAAACGATCAGGCCAAAATTGAAGCGCGTATCGCAGAGCTTGAAGCAATACTCAAAGATGTTGAAATCATCAAAGACGTTAAGGGTGCTGCTAAAAAGGTTTCTGTTGGCGTTAAGGTTAAGATCCTTGATGTTGAGTTTGATGAGGAATGCGAATATAAGATCGTCGGCTCAACTGAATCCGACCCGAGACAGAACAAAATATCAGATGAATCCCCCGTTGGAAAAGCGCTTATCGGTCATAAAGTAGGCGATGAGGTTGTTGCCGAAACACCGGGCGGCGAGCTTAAATTCAAAATTTTAGGCATTTCTAAATAATATATTTTCGGGCAGAGTTTTATCTGCCCTTTTTTTAAGGATGATGAATTATGGCAGAAAATAATCAGAACGTTAAGGAGCAGGATTTAAGCGAAATTCTGCAGATCCGCCGCGATAAGCTTACCGCGCTTTATGAAAGCGGAAAAAATCCTTTTGAAAAAACAAAATATGAAGTTGATGCAAAATCAACCGAAATAAAAGCAGACTTTGAAGGCTATGAAGGCAAAACAGTTTCTCTTGCAGGAAGAATTATCGGCAGAAGAATTATGGGCAAAGCAAGCTTTGTTGTTTTGCGTGACGGCAGCGGCGATATTCAGCTTTATGTTCGCCGTGATGATGTTGGCGAAGAAGACTATGCGGCATTCAAGAAATGGGATATCGGCGATATTGTAGGCGTTAAAGGTTTTGTTTTCAAAACACAAACCGGTGAAATAAGCGTACATTTAAGCCATATTGAGCTTCTTGCAAAGTCACTTCTCCCCTTGCCCGAAAAGTTCCACGGTCTTAAAGATACCGATACTCGCTATCGCCAAAGATATGTTGATCTTATCGTTAATCCCGAGGTTAAGGATACATTTATAAAGCGCAGCAATATTATCAAGAGCGTTCGCAAAACACTTGATGATGTGGGATATGTTGAGGTTGAAACTCCGGTTCTTAATACGATCCCCGGCGGTGCTTCCGCTCGCCCGTTCGTTTCGCATCACAATGCGCTTGATATTGATATGTATATGCGCATCGCAACCGAGCTTCCGCTTAAGCGCCTTATCGTCGGCGGAATGAACAGAGTTTATGAAATCGGCAGAATATTCCGCAATGAAGGAATGGACACAAAGCATAACCCCGAGTTCACTACCATTGAATTTTACGAGGCATACACCGATTATTACGGTATGATGGACAGAACCGAGGCTATCATCCGCAATGCTGCTCTTGCCGCAAACGGAACAACAGTTGTTACCTTTAAGGGCGTTGAAATCGACCTTGGCAAGCCGTTTGCAAGAAAAACAATGGCGGAAGCCGTTAAGGATGCCTGCGGTGTTGATTTTGAAAGCTTCGCGCAGGATAATGAAACCGCTATCAAGTATGCAAAAGAAAATCATATTGAGCTTGAAAAAGGCAAGGAAACATGGGGCGATATTCTTACAAGCTTCTTTGATGAGTTTGTTGAAGAAAAACTCACCCAGCCGACATTTATTATGGACTATCCGGTTGAGGTTTCTCCTCTTACAAAGCGCAAGCCCGATAAGCCGTATCTTACCGAGCGTTTCGAGCTTTTCATTATGGGCACTGAATACGGCAACGCTTACTCAGAGCTTAACGATCCGGTTGATCAGCTTGAAAGATTTAAGCATCAGCTTATGCTTCGTGAATGCGGCGACGATGAGGCAAATATGCTTGACGATGACTTTGTAAATGCTCTTCGTTACGGTATGCCCCCCACCGGTGGCTGCGGTATCGGTATTGACCGCCTTGTTATGTTGCTTACGGGCAATGAATCAATCAGAGATGTTATCTTGTTCCCGACAATGAAACCTTTAGACTGAGAAAAGCCTGTGGTTAAAGGGAAAATCGAACGTTAAATGCCTCAAAGGTACCAAAAAGTGTACCAATTTACACCACGGGTGTACCACCGAGGCAAAAATAAATGTGCGATTGAATTATCAGCCCTGCAGAAGCCTTTTCTGCGGGGCTGTATTCATAATCAGTGCTTATTGTGTGTTACCCTTCCTTTGGTAGCATGTCAGGCTATCATTTGATAGCACTTATTATTGGAGGATAGAGTAATGAAAAACACAAGCAAAAAGCAACAAACACTCAGCACTTTAGAAATGATGATTCAAAATGCTGAAAAAGGTCCTTCCGGCTTTTGGGTTGAAGATCATGAGGGATGTGGAAATCCCGATATCTTCCCCGAATTTAAGGAAGGACTAAAAAGAGGAAGCCTTGTTCAAAAGGAGCATTATTTATGTCCTTGGAATACAGCAGTCCTCTATGGAAACGGACACGGCAATATTACCACGGGATGCTATCATAGTTGTTCCATAAAGGAAGCTAAGTATCTTTCTTCAGAAATGGTTAAAGCTGTGCTAATTCGTTTCAAAAAACTCCTGCAAAAAGGTTATTACGATAACCCGCAAAACCTTAAGCCACTTCTGACCGAAAATGAAATCAATTATATTAAGAAGCGGATACGAAGAGAAAAGCAAGAACATGATCTTAAGGTTAAGACCGAAAGAGAAGCTCGGCTAAAAAAAGCAGCAAAACTGATATCAAAGTATCCTGATGCCAAAGATATTTTGGGAGCATATTACGGTGAAGATGAATACGGTAGCTTTTCCAAATTTGGTCTGATTGATTTCCATCCGAATGCAATGAAAGAAGTTGTTGGTGCAGAAAAATTCACCTATGATGATTTTATTGAGGTTCAACTTAATTCTGCCCATAAGCAAAGAACCGGATTTATCAATGCATCATTTAATATCCCTATGGGTTACAAAGGATGCATTGAAAAGAAAACTGCTAAGGCCGTATGTTTCAAACGAATTTGGATTGAAGCAATGTATCCCGACGGTGAGTACTTTGATGATAAAGAAGAGCATGTATGGATGGATAAAGAAGGCTTTGAAGATTTCAATGAAGGTGATAGCCTATCCTTCTATGCAGATGTATACCGGTATGTAAAAAAGAGCAATGGTAAGTCAATCGATTACGGTTTGAAAAATCCTACCAATATCAAGAAAATCGATCCGTATCTTCTTCCTTCCGACAAGGAACTGATGGCACAAGGACTCGATAGTATCATCTGTGAGGCTTGCTATTTATCCGAGCAGTGTAACCGAACGTATTGCGTGCTTGGTAAGTCTGTGAAAAAGCAGAAGAAACAAATGCTTGATCTCCTTTTAACAGACTATGATCCTGAATCGGACATGCGCTAAGGAGGAATGATTTATGAAAAGCATAAGCAAAGTATTAGCTTGTCTTCTCGCTCTTATAATAATTTCAACTCTTTGCGGTTGTTCTTTGATTCCTGGACTCATATCTAATAATAGTATTGAAACACTTAAGGGATGGTCTTTTCAATACAATAAAGGAACCAACGATTTTAGCCTTTTCTTTGGACTCTTAAACTCAAACGACAAATACATATCTGCCAGTGTTGACATAGATATCCGAATTGTAAATGAAAAAGGTGAAGAAGTATATAAGGCGACTAAATCTGTTACCCCTGCCGACTTCGGCAACTACACAAGTAAAGTAGCTGGAGAGCAATTCCTTGCTGAAATAAGGATTCCTGAAAGAGACATTGCGTGTGGCAAATCATCTAACGGAACAGTGTACTTGACTGTATATAAAGATGACGTTGTAAGATTCGATGAAGTAAACTGCAGTGCGTTGTATTGCTTGCCGGTTGCAGATGTAAATCTCGTTGCAAAGGATTTACCTATAGAAATTTCCATCAAAGGATATGATGGAAAAGTTGAATCAAAAATAAAAATTGATGACGTTTCATTTATATATGACAAGGAATTCACCTCTACGTTAAAAATAACAGTAGCAGGAACAAAAACGTATGGAGGATCAAATTCTTCCTACGATATGGTTAGTTATAAGTTATACGATAGTCAAAATTATGTTGTTGAAACTGGGCATCTGTACATTAAGTCAATTTCTGCAGGTGACCGATTTAAAGATGATTCATTCAGCATATATGACATAACGCCAGGCGAAACATACACAATAGTTTTCAGCGAATATAGCTGATAATCACTTAGAGACTCGATGAGAAATCATCGAGTCTTTTTTATGCGCTCATAGTATCAAAATTTATTGATACTGTGGGCGCTTTTTTATTTTCAAAAATTTTTTCAATTTTTTTGTAGTTTTGCCCGAAAAAGTCAGCAAAGGTTATTGAGAGGACAAAATCCTCGAAACTCTTTGACAACTGAATACACATTCATCAGGTACGTTACCTGCATCGGGGCGAAAGCTCTAAGCCAAAGTCGTAGGTGCGCCACGACCTTCTTTTATTGAGGCGAGCGATAAAACTTATACGAATACAGCCGAGTTGCTCTCGGGGCGGCAAAGACAGATGCAAGGAATAATGATACTTCCGTAATTCGCGGTCGGGCCATGACGAAGGCGCGAGGGTCAGACTCCCATGGATCCGGTTAGCTGCCAGGCGCTTGATGATTTCCTTTTATGTATTTGGGGGATGAGATCGAATTAAATGCAACTACCTAAACACAGAAGCGAGATGTTTCTGTGCTTAGGTGAATCTATACGATTCAAATATATAAAGGAAGACAATTCAATAAGCGTTGCGATAATCCGTCTGCTTTTTGCAGACGGATTTTTTTATGCACCAAATAGCGTCCATTGGATTTTGTATTATATCTTCAGCTGACCCACATTTACCACGTTTGTGCTATTTCTTAACCTTTAATAACTAGACGCGGTAGCACCAAAAATGGAACATTACATTTCATATAATACAAGCGTAAGAACAAGTTTGAGGTGCTGAAATGAAAAATAAAAACGAGATTATGAATATCATTGAAGAGAAGAAGCCGGAATATGCAGAGGATACCTTTAAGGGCGTGATTCCGGATTTCTCTTTCTCTGTCAATGGAACGCAGGTGGTCATAAGAGTAAAAACCATAGTAGGCGCTGAAAACTATGAAGTATACCAGAGCGAGACTCCTCGTGGGAAATACACAAAAGTTGTAAGCACTGCTTCGCCGGTAATAGAGTTTTATGTTCCGGACGGGAAATCTTATTATTATAAAGTTCGCGCTTTTCATGGTATCGGCAATGATAAGGCTACAACAGATTATTCCAAACCTCAGTATATTGATCTCGTTACTGCTGCAAAAGTTCGTGACGAACGCATGGACAACTTTTTTAATGCGCTGAAAGATATTGGAGAAGTCCTTTCCTTTGAAGACCTTGATATTGCTATTGAATCTCTGAAGGTTGCCGGTCTTGAAGTCCGAGAGAAAGAAGCTCGCCGTAAGCTTGAAGAAGAGGCAGAAAAGAAAAAGAAGGAAATCGAAGCACAGAACAAGCGCAGACAGGCAGCGGCCAAACGTGCTGCGGCGCGTCGTGAGAAAAAGCGTATAGAGCATATTAACGAGGTTACACGAATGGATCTTCCCATAGACTTTGTTAATGCCTATGACGATGACGATAGAGCCTCTGAACATTGCGACTCCATGTCTGATGCCCTTATGATGTCTCTTGACATGCTCGGCCTTGTTGACATTGAGTTTATCGCATCCGTAACGGGCGAAGACATGAAAACGGTCATTGAAAGTCTGCGAGGGTCGATTTATCAGAATCCGCTTCACTGGAATGAGGTCTTCTATAAAGGCTGGGAAACCGCTGATGAATATCTCTCCGGCAATCTTATGCACAAATATAAGGTCGCTAAAGAAGCCAACGAGAAGTATAACGGATATTTCGGGAACAATGTCACAGCACTTGAAGGCGTCCTGGAACCTGACATTGCAACAGAAGATATTTATGTAACGCTTGGTTCACCGTGGATTCCGACTGATATTATTGATGATTTTATCGCATACATGGCTTTTGAAGGAAACCTTAACAGTAAGGAAGCCAAGGAATACTATAGTATCAGTCAGGAAAGCGATTATGCTGTTCGCCATGATGAATACACGGGTTATTGGGAGATTCCTGAAAAGACTCGTTTCCGCACAAGTCATTTCCACGGTATGTTTGAAGAAGTCAATTATAAGATTTACGGAACAGATCGAATGGATATGCTTTATGTTTTGGAAAACACGCTGAACATGAAGACTCTTTCTGTATCTGATTCCAAGGATCCGAGCGACCCTAATTGTAAGGTAAGAGTCATTAATCAAGATGAGACTGTAAAATTACTTGAAAAGCAGAAATATATGATTGAAGTCTTCCAGAAATGGGTTTGGGAGGATGAGGATCGCAAGAAAAGACTTCAGGCTGCTTATTGTAGAAAATACGGAAATATCAAAAAGAGAACCTATGACGGCTCTTTCCTTGAACTCCCTGGTCTCAGCGATAAAGTTAAGCTTTATGATTATCAGAAGAATGCGGTAGCAAGAATCCTTTTCTCCCCGAATACGCTTCTTGCTCATGATGTTGGATCCGGAAAGACCTACATCATGATCGCTGCAGGTATGGAACTTAGACGGCTTGGAAAGTCAAAGAAGAATCTTTATGTCGTGCCTAACAACCTTATTGGTCAGTGGGAGAGTATTTTTAAGGCCATGTATCCTGATGCAAATATTCTTACTGTCAGTATCAAAAATTTCGGACCGAATAAGCGTAGCGAAACATTGGGTCGAATTAAGAATGAGGATTTTGACGCGATTCTTATGACTTACAGCTGCTTTGATATGCTTTCCCTTTCGGATAGATATTATATAAAATTGTATAAGGAACGTCTTGAAATGCTGGAAAAGGCGACGAAGAACTTCCATTCAAAAGCAACGATTGAAAACAAACGAAAGCATATTCAAGAGACGCTGAGCAAGCTTCAACTTACATACAAGAAAACTCCCAAAATCATGCCATTTGATGAGTTGGGAATCAATACGCTGTTTCTTGACGAAGCACACAACTATAAGAACATTGACCTTGAAAGCAGGATCTCAAGAGTAAGAGGTATCGGAAGCGGCGGATCTACAAAGGGTAACGGTATGATGGACAAGGTTCACTGCATTCAGCGCATGAATGACGGAGGACGAATTGTATTCGCAACCGGTACACCGGTAACAAACTCCCTTTCTGATATCTTTGTTATGCAGAAATATCTTCAGGAAGGCGAACTGGAATTTCAGGAGATCCAAAACTTTGACGCATGGGCAGGCATGTATGCCGAAAAGACAACAGATTTTGAGATCGATGTTGATACGAACAGTTACCACCTCGTTACACGCTTTTCGAGGTTCTGTAATATTCCAGAACTTACGGCAACACTTGCGTCCATTGCAGATTTTCATAAGGTTGATAAAGCAACAGGTATTCCTGAACTAGAGGGTTACGATGATTCACTGCGGGACGGTTCCGACGACTTCAAGGATTATCTGCGCGAGATCAGTAACCGTGCCGATGATATCAGACAGAAGCGCGTAACGATCAAAGAAGATAACATGCTGAAGGTCACTTCTGATGGTAGAAAAGCAGCACTTGATATGCGCCTTATTGATACCGCTTTTGGGCTGGATCCC
The DNA here is from genome assembly GCA_045642495.1 of Acutalibacteraceae bacterium. GTDB lineage: Bacteria > Bacillota > Clostridia > Oscillospirales > Acutalibacteraceae > UBA737. Next base: position 2,124 of record JAZUJA010000018.1, on the reverse strand, counting down.
GATTCTAAGGTGATGAGATGTGCTGAAAATGTTTACGAGGTCTATCAAAATACCAGAGATACCAAAGGAACACAGCTTGTGTTTTGCGATATTTCTACACCTAAGGAAGGTTTTAATCTTTACGATGAACTGAAAAATCTGCTTATTGCCATGGGAATGCCCGAGAAGGAAATAGCCTTCATTCACGATGCGGATACCGATATGCAACGGCAGGATCTTTTCAAAGCAATGCGGGAAGGTGAAATAGTTGTACTTGTTGGTTCCACTGCAAAGATGGGACATGGTATGAACGTACAGAAGCGTCTCACAGCTATCCATCACCTCGATGTACCTTGGAGACCCTCTGATATGGTCCAGAGAGAAGGTAGAATTCTTCGTCAAGGAAACGAAAATAAAAAGGTACAGATATTCAGGTATATCACTAAGGCAAGCTTCGATGCATATTCCTGGCAGCTTCTTGAAACAAAACAGAGATTTATTGGCCAGATTATGGCCGGAGAAGCAACAATGCGTGATGGAACTGATATTGATGATACAGTGCTTAATTATGCCGAAGTAAAAGCCCTTGCGGTTGGAAATCCCAAAATCAAACGCAGAGTAGAAGTGTGTAATGAACTGGATAAGTACCGAATTCTTCAGAAGGATTTTATGGATGATCGAAGGAAAAAGGAACAGGCTGTTAGAGAGTTGCCATCCAAAATCGAAAAGCAGAAGGTAAGAATCGATAAATGTCAAATGGACATCGATGCGTATCAGAAAGAAAAAATTGACTATAAGTCAATGAAGTATGAAGACCAGAAAGCAATACGAGAGGCAATTTATAAAGCGGTTCAGATTCATAGTAACAATCCGGAACCGATAGAAGTTTTGACTTTTCAGGGGTTTAAAGTCGTTGTCCCGGCATATATGGTTCCGAGGATGCCGGCGAGAAAACAGGACGCACAGGGATCAGGTGAAGATGTTTCTGTAGCAAGAAAGCCGATTCCTTATGTTCATCTTATCAAAAACAATACTTACTATCTTGAGATTGAATCAGAGTCCGGTATTACTGCCAGACTGAATAACTTTCTTGAAAGTCTTCACGATCAGAAAGCCAAGTATGAGGATGTTCTTATGAGGCTTGAAACCAAACTTAAGATTACCGAAGAAGAACTGAACAAAGAAGTTAAAGGTTACGCAAATGAAATTGATGAATTAAGACGTGAACTGATTGAATTGAATGAAGAATTAGGGGTGGCATAATTATGGCAAGTACAGTATCTACGAATCTTCCGATTTTATCTATTGACAGAACAGTGAACATGCTCAGTGAGTCTTATCTGAACGTCATAAAAGCCGGTCTTTCCCCAAAAGTATTACCCTCTGTTATGCTTTGGGGGCCTCCCGGCGTCGGTAAATCTCAGGCTGTCCGTCAGATTGCAAAGACAATAGAAGCAGATTCAGGCAAACATGTTGAAGTTACCGACGTTCGGCTTCTTCTATTTAATCCAATTGACCTCAGGGGTATTCCTGTAGCAAGCGAGGATAAGACACTTGCCGTATGGCTGAAGCCAAAGATTTTTCAGATGGATCCCGGAAATAATGTGATCAACATTCTGTTTCTCGATGAAATATCAGCCGCACCGCAGTCGGTTCAGGCTGCTGCTTATCAAATCACTTTGGACAGAGTAGTTGGCGAACACAAACTTCCGGATAACTGTATCGTAATTGCTGCAGGTAACAGAGTTACAGACAAGTCTGTATCATTTAAGATGCCAAAAGCTCTTGCTAACAGACTTCTGCACATCGAAATCGAGGGCAGTTTCGAATCCTGGAGAAAATGGGCAGTTAAAGCTGGTATCAACGAAAAGGTCCTTGGCTATCTATCTTTTAGAAATGACCGACTTTTTTGCTTTGACGCAACAAGTGATGACCTTGCCTTCCCCACACCACGTTCTTGGGAAATGGTTAGCAGTATTCTCAATAATGTCAAAGATAATGTAACAACTATGCATCCGATGATTGCCGGTCTTATCGGTTCTGGGACAGCTATTGAATTCAGAACTTGGTGTAAGGTATATAACGATCTGCCCACTATGGATGCCATTTTCTCCGGAATTACAATTGATGTCCCGAAAGGAACAG
>JAZUJA010000017.1:0-10781 GCA_045642495.1 Acutalibacteraceae bacterium | reverse complement strand
TAGTAAGGTCCCCGGTAGACTACCGGGTTGATAGGCAGCAGGTGTAAATGTGGCGACACATGTGCTAGGCTGTACTAATAGACCGAGGGCTTGTCCTATTTAACTCGATTCTCCATTACTTGTTCAGTTTTCAGGGTACGATACGATATGCACCATTAGCTCAGTTGGTAGAGCACCTGACTCTTAATCAGGGTGTCCCGGGTTCGAGTCCCTGATGGTGCACCAATTGATTATACACGCTGTTGCGTTTGTAATAAATGGCCCGTTGGTCAAGTGGCCTAAGACTCCGGCCTCTCACGCCGGCAACAGCGGTTCGAATCCGCTACGGGTCACCATATTTTTAATAGCTTTTAAGTCTAATGACTTAATATAAGTCGGTGCTGATTGCGGCGAGGGTCCACCTGTTCCCATTCCGAACACAGAAGTTAAGCTCGCTTGCGCTTACGATACTTGGAGGGCGACTTCCCGGGAAAATAAGTAGGTGCCGACACTTTTGCCTTAATAGCTCAGTCGGTAGAGCACTCGGCTGTTAACCGAGTTGTCGTAGGTTCGAGTCCTACTTGAGGCGCCAACAAAAACCACCCAATAGGGTGGTTTTTTTGTTGCTGTTTTCAGCAGATTATGAATTTCGCCAACTCGTAACTAATAGCCGAGCGGCTGTTAACTGATTAAAGACCTGCCGCATCCTGCGGATGAAGCAGGCAGGTCTTTAATAGGAAAAAATCGGGAGAATTGCGAAGCGCTCCAAACGAGCAAGGTGACCTTGATTTTTGACCGTCGTTGTCGTAGGTTCGAGTCCTACTTAAGTCGCCAAAATATAAATTCGACATTTTCAAGAGATTGAAGATGTCGAATTTTTTTATTAGAATATATGTTATAGTTAGTTTAATAAGTTTTAATTTATAGAGTTGATTATTGCAATATAGTTATAATGTCAGGCGCTTTGTGTGCTATTGCTGTTATTTATGTGCTTTGTTATACAGTTTTTGAATTTCCTTTGGAAGTTTATTAGGAAGCATAGCATTAATATTGTCTTCGTTGCCATCTTCAATAGCCTTGTCATAGTACCAGCATTTGAATTCAAGCATTGCAAGAGTTTTTTGAAGCTCTTTTATTTCGGTAAGGACTGCCTCCCTGCGCTTTTCAAATAGCTGTTTTCTATTAGAATAACTTGAAGAGCCTGCTGTCACCCATTTGAAGAATTGTTTAATATCCTTTATTCCAAGACCGGACGATTTTAAGCATTCGATAACACGTATAGCTTCTAATTCTGTATCACTGAAATATCGTATATTGCCTTTTCGTTCAAGCGTTGGAAAAAAGCCTTCTTTATCATAGTATCTTAAAGTGGAAATTGGGAGATTAAACATCTCAGATACCTGTCCAATTGTATACATAAAATGCCTTCTTTCAAAATAATGCTTGACCTAAAGTCAGGTTTAGGTTGTATAATTCTATCATAAAGCATGAAAGTGCTAATTGCAATAAGAATTTTTATTCGGAGGTATTTTATGATGATGAAAACAGAAGAACTTAAATTAGTAACGGAATGGGATAAGACTTTTAAGAAGAGTGATAAGGTTAATCACAAAAAAGTAACGTTTGTTAACCGCTATGGAATAACTCTTGCTGCAGATATGTATATTCCGAAGGATGCAAAGGACAAGCTTCCTGCAGTTGCAGTAAGTGGTCCATTTGGTGCAGTAAAAGAACAATGTTCAGGACTTTATGCTCAAACAATGGCTGAAAGAGGATATCTTACAATAGCATTTGACCCTTCTTTCACAGGGGAAAGTGGCGGTCAGCCTAGATATATGGCGTCCCCAGACATTAATACAGAAGATTTTATGGCTGCGGTAGATTTTCTTTCTGTGCAGGATAATGTGGACGAAGACAAGATTGGTATTATCGGAATATGCGGATGGGGAGGTATGGCTCTAAATACTGCAGCGCTTGATACCAGAATCAAAGTAACCGCTGTTTCTACTATGTATGATATGACAAGAGTAAATGCTAACGGATATTTCGATTCTGAGAATAGTGAAGAAGCAAGATTTGCAAATAAGCAGAGATTGAACTCTCTTAGAACAGAAGAATATAAAAAAGGTGAGTATTCACGTGCCGGCGGATGTTTGCCACTGCCCGTTCCGGAGGATGCTCCGTTCTTTGTAAAGGATTACAGTGAATATTATAAAGGCAGAGCATATCACGAAAGAAGTCTTAACTCTAATGATGGATGGAATGTGCTTGGATGTCAGTCATTTATGAATCAGCCAATCCTTAAGTATAGCAATGAAATCAGAAGTGCGGTTCTTATTATGCATGGAGATAAAGCTCACAGCTATTACTTTGGAAAAGATGCATACGAAGCTATGATTAAGGATAGCAAGTACACTGGTAATAAGGAGCTTCTTACAATTTCGGGAGCAGTGCATACTGACCTTTATGATAACTTGGATGTTATTCCTTTTGATAAAATGCAGAAATTTTTTGAAGAAAATGGGGTGCGTTAAGCATGGGAAAGAAAGTATTAATCATATCAACAAGTCTTCGTAGCGGCAGTAATTCTGATATTCTAGCAAAGGAATGTGAAAAAGGCGCAAAGGAAGCAGATAATGAAGTAGAATATATTTCCCTAAAAGGAAAAGAAATAAAATACTGTATTGGATGTCTTTCCTGTCAGAGCAAGGGCACATGTGTATTAACGGATGATGTTGCCGAAATTATGGATAAAGTGAAAAACGCAGAGGTTATCGTATTTGCAACACCAATTTATTACTATGAGATGTCAGGCCAGATGAAGACTCTTCTTGATCGTTTGAATCCATTGTATTCTGCAGATTATAAGTTCCGTGATATTTATATGATTGCCACCGCTGCTGAAGATGAAGAGAGCACATTTGATAAGGCATGCAATGGCTTACAAGGCTGGGTGGATTGCTTCGAAAAGGCAACACTTAAAGGCATTGTTACAGGTGGAGGAATAAATGATTCTAACGAAGCGGCTAAACATACAGATACAATGATAAAGGCTTATGATCTTGGAAAGGGTCTGTAAATTATGAAACGGTTACTAAAAGGGCTGTTGTGTATAGTGCTTATTTTAAGCATGGTAGCTTGTGGAAAACTCTCGTCGGATGAAACCGTAAATACACTTGATACAACTTCGGTGGTATCAGATTCGGAGTCTGTCCAAGATAATAGTGAGGAAGATAACATGAAGTTGTTTATAAATGATGTTGAGATACCCGTAATTTGGGAGGAAAATGATTCCGTTTCAGAGATTGTGGAAGAAGCTGCTAAGGGGGATATTGTTATCTCAATGTCTATGTACGGAGGTAATGAACAGGTAGGTTCATTGGGAAAACGATATAGCAGTAACGATAAACAGACTACTACTCATAATGGTGATATTGTCCTTTATAACAGTAGCAATCTTGTTGTGTTTTACGATTCAAATTCGTGGGGCTATACAAGGCTTGGAAAAATAGATTTGTCAGAACAGAAAGTTACGGATTTACTGTCAAATGGAGATGTAACAATAACCATTAAAAAATAATGGAAAGGTGATTAAAATGGGGAAGGTAGTACAGACAGCAGGACAAGCTCAGCTTGGGGAATTTGCTCCGGAATTTGCACATTTTAATGATGATGTTTTATTCGGAGAGAACTGGAATAATCAGAATATTGACGTTAAGACACGAAGTATTATTACAGTGGTTGCGCTTATGTCATCAGGTATTACAGATTCATCTCTTGTATATCATTTACAGAATGCTAAGAATCATGGCGTATCACAGAAGGAGATTGCAGCAATCATTACACATGTGGCATTTTATGTAGGTTGGCCTAAGGGTTGGGCTGTATTTAATCTTGCAAAGGATGTGTGGCAGATTAATGAAGGTGATTTGCCATACGAAGACGAAGCAATGCGAGCACATGCAAAAGAAATGATATTTCCCATTGGCGCATCAAATGACGGCTATGCGCAGTATTTCAGCGGAAAGAGTTTTTTGGCTCCTGTTTCTACTAAGCAGATTGGCGTTTTTAATGTGACGTTTGAACCCGGATGCAGAAATAACTGGCATATTCATCATGCTGATAAAGGTGGCGGACAGATTCTTATTTGCGTTGCAGGTAGAGGATATTATCAGGAAGAAGGGAAAGACGCTGTGGAGATGAAACCGGGCGACTGCATTAATATTCCTGCAGGAGTAAAGCACTGGCATGGTGCAGCACCTGATTCGTGGTTTAGTCATCTTGCAATTGAAGTGCCCGGCGAGAATGGTTCTAATGAGTGGCTTGAAGCTGTGTCTGATGAGCAATATAAAGTGCTTGATTAATAAGTGGGCGCGTTGAAAATCTTAGCTTTATTCTTTTTATCATTTATTGCTTTAATATGAGCATATATTATTTTGTGTGGATCTACTGGACTCGAACTAACAACCATTAAAGAAAAGTATTATGTTCGTCTTTTATGGGGTGAATCACAGAATTAACGCCTGAAAAGGCACAATGATTGAAAACCCTTGATTTCTCAAGGGTTTTCGTGTTTTTTAAGCCCATTTTGAAATCGAATTTCCAAGGCACAAAAATCTTAAAATTAGTGAACTAATAGGACTTGAACTTGCGACTTTGATTACAATTTAATATTTCGATTATTTAGACCGTAATTTCTTTATTACATATAAAGATGTTACGGTCTTTTTTTATACCCTTTTTACATAGCCGAGATTTTATGCTTTGGCTCAAATTATTGTAAAGAGGAGGACTTAACATGAAATGAAAAGTAAGTGCTGTTACAAATCAGAATAACACCTTTACGGTTGATTCTTTGATTGCTCGTGTTAATGCGGAACTTGAAGGAATCAAGAGCGGTCGGGTAATATTTTCTGATATCAAAATTTTGAATTACGACAAATATACAAATCCCGATAACGAAAAGGAACGCAGAGTAACACTCTTCAAGGTGGTTTATAATCCTACTCTTAATTATCCCTATCAATTTACCGTTGCAAACGGTTGGGGAGAGTCGGTTATTACGAAGCAGAAGGGTGTACTAATTAAGGAAGGCAGTACAAGATTTACGCAAACTGTTAATATTTCCATTGATGAGGATAATCTTTTCCCCATGCTTAATCGAATTAACACATTCCTTCAAGGAATGGCAATTCACGTATTAAGAAGATATTTCAACACCGTTTCCGATCCGATTCTGTTTCATGAGCCAAACAGCGAATCGGACGAATAACAAAGTGAACTGCTCGGGTTTCCCGGGCAGTTCATAATTTTAATTTATTAAAAGTTGAATTCTATTTTTGATAAACAATCCTATTGAAATCTGCTAATATTTCTTCGATTTCAGATAGATTTTCTACTTTTTCAATTTTAAACACGTTTTCAATTTGCACATTTTGCATATAGGATGATCCAACATTGTTTTATCTTTCGGATAAATAGCATCACTCAAAACTACTGAAATCTTTTTTCCGCATTTTTCACATATCAAAATGTGTTTTGATTTAATAGGCATAAATATCCCCTTATTATTTATGTAATATTATTTTTTCTTCACTGATTTTTTCAAGCTTGTATTTCCTTAATTTGTTCAATACTGCGATCCCACCACCTGCAGCTCCTATAGAAATAGCAGACATTGCCGCTCCTGCACCTAAACCGGCAGATGCAGCTCCAAAACCGACAAAGCCGGCAGGTGCAGTTGCAGGTGCAGAAGTTCCGCCTGTTGCAACAGTAGCAATAGTAGCTCCTATTGCAATTGTTAAACCAAGCGCACATGCTCCCCATGCAACCTTTCCAGTAGCTTTAATTTTAATTGTTTTTTTGGCTAAATCGCCTTCGATTTCAATGTAACTTTCTCCGTTTTTTATAGCTTTGCCTAATTCTTTTTCATCATTAACAATCATGCTCTTTCTCCTTTATTTTAGTTATTTAAAACATACATTCCATTCGGGGTTGTATTTTTGTATGAATTCAACTTCTAATTCTTTGGTAATTTGCACCGATTTTTTTGCCATCCTCAAATTTATTAGTGTTATTAAACGAAACCTCGTTTAATTTTTCATACGCTTTGTTAAGTTTTTCTCGAGCCTCTGTTGATTTTTGAGTAACTCCGTATTTTGCCTCATACTCATTGATTTTTTGGCTTTGTTCTTCGCATTTTCTCAAATATTCTTTTTGGTTTTTCTGTGCTTTTGATATTGTTTTCGAAAAGCCACTTGTCAATCCCTCAAGAATAAATCCTATAAGTCCATCAATAAAATTATCGTCTGCCATATTGTCCTACTAAATAATTTTAACTTTATCCCCCTGTGCTCTGAGCCACATATAGATGCCGTCGCCGTAGGTTTCAGCGGAGATTAGATATACTCCGTCTTTTTCTTCTAAAATTTTTGCGGTAGGGAGGCGGTCTAAAATGGCTTCAAGCACACCGGAATAATAGAATTTTACTGTTTTAAGCTCTCCAGAATACATAAACTGTATGCGTTTTCTGAATTCGCCGTCATCAAATTTGTCTTTATACGGGACAGAAAAGGTTTCGCCGGTCGGCTTTGTATCTACCATTCGGTCAACACGGAAAACTATAGGATAATCTACCTTGTTTTGGGCATCAAAGCCAATCAGATAAAAGTAAAATTCCGAAAACAGAATTGATACCGGCTTTATTAACTTTTTACTTTGCTTACCGTCTTGGCGGTGGTAATAGAACGAAATTACTTTTTGTTCTGTTATGTATTTTGAAAGTTGCCACAAAGGACTTAACAGATTTTTTTCGTGTTTTAACGGTACATAATTGAAATACTCATTTCTTATAATGTTTTCAGCGGTTTTACGGTCTTCGGGAGCAATCTGCATTATCAATTTTTCAATTATTCCTGAAAGCTCGGTTATGTTAAATGCTCTGCTTTCAAGAAGTATTTTGCAAAGTGCTGTCGCTTCCTCGTTTGTAAGCCACTCTCTTTCAAGGCGGACAAGATAGTAGAAATCTTTTGCTTTATCGTACCGAATTGATGTTTCAATTTCTGTAAAGTGTTCTTCGGCAAGATAAGCACGCAGGTCATCAATGTCACGCTGAATTGTTTTCGGTGCCACACCAAATTCATCAGCTAACCTTTGCTTATTTACCGTTTCACCTTTGTTGAGGCGTTCATAGATGTTAAGCAAACGAAAACCCTTATTTCCGTTGTATTTTGTTTTCAAATTTATCACCGATTTAATTATACTTTTTATGACAAAAAATTGCAATATTTTTAAAAGAAAAAGCACCGCTTGGGTGCTTTTTCTTTTAATAATACTTTTCTGTGAAATTCGGGTCAGAACGGTTTTGGTCTTTGTTAAATATATCCGAATAAGAAGTCCCGTCTGCATAGATATATGTAAGTGTGAATTCGCTACCGTCTGTGAGTGGAGTAATTTTGGCGGTAGTAGGTATTGTATCAAAAAAGTATGTGTTCAACAAGTCGTATAAAAGATGCATCCTTGATTTATTGCCGTTAACGGTAATAACATTGATACCGTCATTGACAAATGTATAACTTCCGTTTTGATTGTCGGTAAGGTCAAAATATCCTGCAATTCTGCCATAGGAAACCTGAGCTTTAAGGGTGTTTTCCGAAGATTTGTAAAGTGTTATTTCATAATCCAATGATACATTTGAACAATACAACCCTAACATCTTATTCAGTTTTTCTTCGGCTTGCTTTTTTTCTTCTTCGGCTTTGTTTTTTTCGTCTAATTTTTTGGTTACGGTGTCAAGCTTTTCTTGAAGTGTCGGATTACCCGTTTTGCTTATTCCTTCGTCCAAGACCTTTGCTGCGGTTTCAAGGTCGCCGTCTTCAATATATTCATCCGCCGCTTTAATATATTCATCAACTATATTTACTGTTGATGCTGTGTTTTGATTATTAGAAGTGCATCCGCAAAAAACAAACGCCAAAGAAAATGCTATGATTAAAACCGTTATTTTTTTCATACTTTCCCTCATATATTTTTCAAAAGTTCTTGTTTTTTTGCCCGAAATTCTTCCTCTGTCAAAATTCCGTTTTCTTTCATTTTGGCGAGGTTTTCGAGCAATGCAAGTGTATCCGTTGTGCTTTCGGCAGTTTTTACCGGTGCAGGTTCGGCTTCAACGGTGGATGCTGCGTGCGCACTGCCTTCGGGTTGTACGGCTCCGTTCGGCAATACCGATTCTGCCTTTTGCGAAACTTTTATTCCAAAATCCTTTGCCGATTCCACACCGTTTAAGCCTGTTTCTTTAATTTTGTTTCCGAATTCCGCAATGCCTTTTTTATCAAGTGTCAATCCGTGATAGGTCATTGCACCGGCAATAAAGGTTGCAATATACGCAATAAGCAAAAGATAAAAACCGATTTGCGGACTTAATTTTACACTGATGCTTGTACCGTAACCGCTTACGGTGTCGCTGCCGCCCATCATCTTTACAATGACCTTTTTGGCGGATGAAAGCGTTATGATTTGCGCAATAATACTTACCATCGGCAAAACAATTGCAAGCACACTTTTATACTTTTTAAGCTGTTCAATATAGTTCATTGCAATTAAAATTGCAGGACAGATTAAAAGCAACCAACCGAAAAATGTTCCGGCTTCGCCCAAAATCACATCAAATCCCGTTACGGCTTCGCTGTCACTTGCGCTGCCGATAAATTCACTGCTGACCGAGCTCGTTACCGAACAGAACGGCAAAAGCAACAGCAACACCGATGCAATACAGCAAATGGTAATCAAATTTTTTAAAATAAATTCCTTGTTGATTTTCATAAGTTTTCCTCCGACCGATTATAAATCCAATACCGATTTTGCCAAGCTTCCCACTATTCCCTTTGATGAGCTTGCCGTTGTTTCGTTCGGACCGTGAGCGTTGCTCATTGTTGAACCGTCAAGTGTCGGCGCAAGCAAAATTTTGCCTGTGCCCCGATATACATTCAACAACCCTTCACCGTTTACGAGCGAGCCGACGATTGATTTTTCTGATTTTTCAACGGTGAAATTCAATGATTTTGACCATGCAATAGCCATATTGCCGTCAATTTTAACCTCGTCATTTACTAAATTAAATTCTATAAGTTCGTCTTTCGGAACGGGACTTTCCAAGACGATCACTCCGTTTCCGGATAGCGAAAGATTAAACAATCCCTCGCCACCTAGCAAGGCGGACGACATATTGCTTCTCGCAACTATTGACTCATTGAGAGTGGCATCACACGCTAAGAACAAACCATCGTCAAGAACAATGCCATCGCCCCATTCTTCTGCTTTTTCAAAAATGATATAGTTATATGTCGGCTCAAACATCATTTTACCTTGACCTTCATAAATCGGCTTGGCTAATGATTCACCCGTTACAGCACTTGAAAGTGCTTTGCCCAAAAATCCCTTTACACTGTTGATGTTCGAATTCATTTGAACATTACCCGAGGACCACTGCATAGCACCCGCCTGAACCTTGATTTTATTACCGTTCAGATTACAAAGGACTTGTCTTTTTCGCAAATTCATTTCCTGCATAAAATATGAAGTTATTGCTGATGACGGCTTGATGCTCAAATCCCTTTGATGCTCATAAAGTTCAAAGCAACCGCATTCTGCAATTTTTATCATGTTTGGATTGTTGCTTAAATTTTTGATTTCAACCATTTTTTACCCCTTTTCTTAAAATAATCACTTGTCTATGTTGTCTTTCAGAATTTTTCTTACCCATTTTTCGGTATAGCCGTATTTTGTGGCAAGCTCACGGACATTGTGTCCGGTATATTCATTGACTATCTGCTCCGCTATAAATTCCCTTGAAAACAGTTCAACAGGCAGAAAAATCTGTGTTCCACGGTATCTTGAATGCAATTTAAGAACGGCATCAATACCTATAATTTCGGCGAGTTCACTATACGAGCCGTTAAGATATTCGCCCTTTAATTTTTCTTTTTCCAAAAGCGACATCACAAAATTCTCCATACTGTTTTTCCTTTTCTTGAATTATATTTTTTTAGGTCGGAATTTTGTAGTGGCACAGTTCCGTTGACATATTCAAAAAATATTTCTTTTGATTATTGGTCTTGATTCGGATTTGTCAAATATGCTGCAACATCGGGGCGAATTGATTCTTTCCAATCATCATCCTCTTGCATTACTTCTTTTGCAATTTTTACACCGGCAGTCGCACATGCTGTGATTACAGCCATAATTCCTAATGGTAACAAAAATTTCATAAACATACTCCTTAATACAAATATTTGCCCTTTTGGACTGTAATAATTATATCAGGGGTAATGGACATATTTTGGGATTCACTTAAAAAAGATAAACATTTAATAATTCATATCATCTTTTCTTGAAAATGAAAAATCACCTTTCGTATTACTTTAAAAAATATGAAAGGTGATATAGTGCTGTTTCAACTTTGCTAAACCGTTATTCGGATGAACTTTTTGCAAAAGTTATAAAAGTAAAAGATTATCCTTTTTCAGTAATAACAATGCTTGAAAAGAAACTGAACGAAAAGGGTATTTCTAATTGTTGCAGAGAAATTTATTGCAAGGTTCATAATTGTGCTATTTCGGTGTTGTAAATTGTAAAAGTCATTGTGCCATTTAGTGGTTGCTCAATCTTGAAAAGCAAAATCGAAAAAGGCTGATTTTTTATCAAAATATCCATTGTGCTATTTCGGTGGAGATGGTCATAACTGTGCCCCTAAAAGGCACAAATGCTGAAAACCCTTGATAAATCAAGGGTTTTCGTGTTTTTTA
>JAZUJA010000016.1:0-9456 GCA_045642495.1 Acutalibacteraceae bacterium | reverse complement strand
TTTCTTGGTATGATAACGAGAACAGCTATACAAGCCAGATGGTTCGTACAATCAAGTATTTCGCAGAAATCTGATTTTAGCGTTCAATAAATTTCACCCGAGGGAAATAAAAATTCCTTCGGGTGTTTTTTTATAATAATTTCTCCCGTTTCACCATATAATAATGATACGGGGTGTAGTTATGATAATTAAAATAAATTGGAAAAAACTGATTTTATGTCTTGCAATTCCGCTTTTTTTCGGAATACTTGCTGCGATAATAACAAAAGGTGATATGAATGTTTATGAAACCTTAAACCAACCGCCTCTTTCTCCGCCGGCAATCGTCTTTCCGATAGTTTGGAGCATCCTTTATATCCTTATGGGTATTTCGCTTTATCTCATCGTGATGAGTGATAAACGCGGCGATGAGCGAAGTTGCGTGTTGCTGGCTTTCGCTTTGCAGCTTTTTTTGAATTTCATCTGGTCACCTATATTCTTCTCGGCAAGGGAGTTTTTCGTGGCGCTTATCGTGCTTATTCTTTTGCTTGCGGCAGTTATAATCCAAACCGCCTTGATGTCAAAAATAAATAAAAAGGCGGCATATTTACAAATCCCATATATTATTTGGCTTTGTATAGCTTTGTATCTTAATATCGGTATATTAGCCTTGAATTAAAAAAAGAGACGGATTTTCATCCGTCTCTTAATGTTTTGTAAAGAATCAATCATTAAGCTCAGAAGTGCAGTTCGGGCAACGAACGGCATCAATGGCAATTTCAGTTTTGCAGAAGGGACAAGTTTTTGTTTTGGGTTCCTCTGCAACTTCTTCCTTTTTAGCAAATTTTTCTTTTGCAGCAAGAATGATGCGAAGGAAAATGAAAATGCTGAATGCAATAAGTAAGAAGTCGATAACGGTTTGAATAAATGCACCGTAGGTGAGGGCAGCTTCGGGTGTTACAACCTCGCCGGCTTCATTGAGAACGGCTTTGCTGATAACAACTTTAAGATCGGAAACATTAACGCCGCCGGAAATAAGACCGATAAGCGGCATAATAATATCGTTTACAAGACTTGAAACGATTTTACCGAACGCACCGCCTACAACAACCGCAACCGCCATGTCAATAACATTGCCTTTTGCTATGAATTCTTTGAATTCTTTGAAAAATTTCTTCATTTTGATAAAACCTCCTTAATATTATAAATCTATTTTATCACATTTTTTCAAAAAGTAAAATGTTTTTTTGAAGTTTATGTCAAAATATAAGAGAAAAATGTTTTTTATGCGATGAAAAATAAGAATTTTTATATAAAAACCTCTTGAAAATTGTGGAATTATATGGTAATATATGGCTACAAAAAATCAAAAACGGAGGTTTTTAATATGGAGAAGAAATTAAAAGTTGTAATTGCGGACGATAAAACGGAGTTAGGTGTAACCTGCGCCAAAGCGCTTAAAAGCTATGGTATGGATGCAGTTCTTTGTGAAAAAGACGGACTAAAAGTGCTTGAAGCGGCAAACCAACTTAAACCCGATGTTATTATCGCAGATGTGTTTATGCCGAATATGGATATTTTGGGTGTTCTTAAAAATATTCGTGAGATTGACGAAAAGGAAAGGCCAACCGTTATGGCGATGTCAAGCTTTGATAATGCAAGGCTTGAAAAAGAAACACTTGATGCCGGCGCCGGATTTTATTTTCTGAAGCCGTTTGATATAAACTCATTGGCGGAAAGAATAATTTGTATTTCCGGTTGGAAAAATGATACGGCACCGGTAACCGTTAAAAATAATGTTGTCACCGATAATGAGCTTTATATGATGATAACGGAGATTATTCATCAAATCGGTGTTCCTGCGCACATAAAGGGCTATCATTATTTAAGGGACGCGATAATACTTTCGGTTAAGGACGGTGAAATAATAAATGCTGTAACAAAGCTTTTGTATCCAACCGTAGCAAAGAAATATAAAACAACATCTTCTCGCGTTGAACGTGCCATTCGCCACGCCATAGAGGTTGCGTGGGATAGGGGAGATGTCGATACCCTCGACGCTTATTTCGGATATACCGTCCGCAATGACAGAGGCAAGCCCACAAACTCAGAGTTCATCGCAATGATAGCCGATAAACTCCGCCTTCAACTAAAAGTCGCATAACAAAACCCACCTGTGATTTATAAGCTCGCAGGTGGGTTTATTTATTGCTATTTTACAGATTGTATGATATTATATTTTTATAAGATAAACTTAGTCCGTATTTTTGGACAATGCTTTAATGATAATAGATTATATAAAAAATAAAGCCCGTAAAAACGGACTTTAAAAAGTGGGTTTAGATAAAATCAAGATACCACAATACCTTACGACATAATGTCTTATCTTAGAACTGTTTGATGGATATTGATAAACTTATACTTACAGTAAAATGATGATTGACAAAACATAAGGCTTATGATAAAATAATTAAAACTTAATCTTTAAGACGATACAGAGATATCGGCAAGATTTGGAGAAATATGATTTTTAACGGGATTAGTATGCCCGCAGTTTGTTATACCAACCTTGCCGAATATGGCAAGGCTTTTTTATTTCTGAAAGGAAAACGGTATGATAACAAAATTCAAAACAAGTGAATATGCGTGCGAAAACAATTCCGTAAGAGAGATTTTGAAGGATTTTTCTAACGGTGACTTTGTTATTCTTCCCGGCTTTTGCGATGTGCATGTGCATTTTCGTGAGCCGGGTTTTTCTTATAAAGAAACCATTAAAACGGGAAGTATGGCGGCGGCAAGAGGCGGATACACAGCCGTTTGCACAATGCCTAACTTAAATCCCGTTCCCGACTGTGCCGAAAACATCAAGACACAGCTTGAAATTATAAAAAACGATGCGGTTATAAACATATATCCTTATTCATCAATAACCAAAGCTCAAGGCGGAGCGGAGCTTGTTGATTTTACGGATTTATCACGGCACGCCGTTGCTTTTTCGGACGACGGAAAAGGCATTCAAAACGAAGAAATGATGAAAAAAGCAATGGAATGTGCCAAAAAGGCGGGGAAGATGATTGTTGCGCACTGTGAGGATGAATCCCTGCTGAACGGAGGATATATTCACGAGGGTGAGTATGCCGCCGCACATAATCACAGGGGAATTTGCAGCAAGAGTGAGTGGGGTCAGATCGAGAGGGATTTGTTCTTGGCAGAGAAAACCGGTTGCCCTTATCATGTGTGTCATATCTCAACCAAGGAAAGCGTTGAACTTATAAGAAACGCAAAGAAAAAAGGCGTTGATGTCACCTGCGAAACGGCACCGCATTATCTCATATTGGATGAGAACGATTTAAAAGAGGACGGAAAATTCAAAATGAATCCGCCGCTTCGCTCAAAAGCTGACAGAGAGGCTTTGATTTCCGGATTACTTGACGGCACGGTTGATATGATCGCAACCGATCATGCACCGCACTCAAAAGAAGAAAAAAACCGCGGACTTGAAAAAAGCGCCTTTGGTATTGTCGGAATAGAAACGGCGTTTCCGCTGATGTATACACATTTTGTTAAAGAAAAAATAATCACACTTGATAAACTTGTTGAAAAAATGGCGATTAACCCGAGAAACAGATTTTCAATACCGATAAACGAAAACGATATTACTGTTTGGGATCTGGCAGACGAATACGCAATCGATCCCGGCGATTTTCTCTCGATGGGAAAAGCAACGCCGTTTGAAGGGGAAAAGGTTTTCGGTAGATGCGTGCTGACTGTATGCGGCGGAAAAACAGCATATAAATAATTATTTTGAACAAATAACGGAGGAAAGAAAAATGGCAAAGAGAACAGATGTAAAAAAGGTACTCATCATTGGTTCCGGACCGATTGTTATCGGTCAGGCGGCAGAATTTGACTACGCCGGAACGCAGGCATGCCTGGCACTGAAGGAAGAGGGTTATGAAGTTATTTTATGTAACTCCAATCCGGCAACAATTATGACCGATACCAGCATCGCGGACAAGGTTTATATGGAGCCATTGACACTTGAATATATTGCGAAAATCCTCCGCATGGAGCGCCCGGATGCGATCGTCCCCGGCATTGGCGGGCAGACGGGACTGAACCTCGCTATGCAGCTGGATAAAAAGGGCGTTCTCAAAGAGTGCGGCGTCAAACTTCTCGGAACACCCGCCGAAAGCATTGAAAGAGCGGAGGACAGAGAACTTTTCAAGGAAATGTGCGAAAGCATCGGCGAGCCGATCATTCCTTCCAAAATCACCTACGACCTTGACGAGGCGAAAGAGGCGGCAAAAGAAATCGGATATCCCGTTGTTCTGCGTCCTGCCTTCACGCTCGGCGGCACGGGCGGCGGCTTTGCCAATGACGAAAAGGAACTGGTCGAAATCGGCAGCAATGCATTCAAACTTTCTCCGGTACATCAGGTGCTGATTGAAAAGAGCGTAAAGGGTTATAAAGAAATCGAGTTTGAGGTGATGCGCGACGGAAACGATCACGCGATCACCATTTGCGGAATGGAAAATGTGGACCCCGTCGGTGTTCACACCGGTGACAGTATCGTCGTAGCGCCGATCCTCTCACTGAACGAGCATGATCTCAAAATGCTCAATGACTCCGCAATCAAGATTACCAAAGAACTGAAAATCGAGGGCGGCTGCAACGTTCAGTTTGCACTTGACCCGAATTCAAGCAAATACTACCTTATTGAGGTAAATCCACGGGTATCCCGTTCGTCAGCGCTCGCGTCAAAGGCGAGCGGATATCCCATCGCACGGGTGACCGCAAAAATCGCACTCGGTATGTCACTTGAAGAAATACCGGTCGCAGGCGGCACGGCAGCAATCGAACCCTCGCTCGACTATATCGTTGCAAAATTTCCTCGATTCCCGTTTGATAAATTCTCCGATGCTACCAACGTGCTCGGCACGCAGATGAAGGCGACGGGCGAGGTCATGGGTATCGGATCAACGCTCACCGAATGTATGCTCAAGAGCGTTCGCTCGCTGGAAATCGGCGTATGTCATTTCCGCCTTGCCAAATTCGATGACATGACAACCGAGAAACTTTACGAGTACATCTCAAAGTTCACGAGCGATAATGTATACGCGATCTTTGAACTTTTGCGCAGAAATGAAAGTATCGAAAAAATACACGAAGTGACGATGATCACCGAGCTGTTCCTTGATAGCTTCAAAACCATTGTCGATATGGAAAACCTGCTCAAAGAAAAGAAAGGCGATATCAGAGCACTCATAGGGGCAAAACAAATCGGCTTTTCCGACAAATATATTTCGCAGCTTTGGGGCGTCAACGAAACGGAAGTATATAAAACCCGTAAAGAAAACGGCATTATACCGGTGTTTAGAATGGTAGATACGCTGCACACCGGAAAGTACATTGCCTATCTTTATTCGTCGTATCTGTACGAGAATCAGTCGCGCCTTACCGATAAAAAGAAAATTATTGTTCTCGGAGCAGGCCCGATCCGAATCGGTCAGGGCGTTGAGTTTGACTATTCCACCGTACACGCAGTACAGACCATAAAAAAAGCCGGATACGAGGCGATCATCATCAACAACAACCCCGAAACCGTATCGACCGACTATACAACGTCAGATAAACTCTATTTTGAGCCGTTGACACCCGAGGATGTTATGGCGATCATCGACTTTGAACAGCCGGAGGGTGTTATCGCGTCTCTCGGCGGACAGACCGCGATCAATCTCGCACAGCCGCTGATGGAAAGAGGCGTAAAGATTATCGGTACCGACTGTGACGCCATTGAACGAGCAGAAAACAGAGACAGTTTTGAAAAAATCCTCATCGAACTCAATATTCCGCAGCCGCAGGGTCGGGCCGTTACGAATATCGAAGACGGCGTGAAGGCCGCAAAAGAAATCGGCTATCCCGTGCTTGTCCGTCCCTCCTTTGTGCTCGGCGGCAGAGCCATGCAGATCGTGGCAAAAGAAGACTCGTTAAGACATTACCTGCAAACCGCGGTGGAAATCGACGCCGACAAACCCGTCCTCGTTGACAAGTACATTCACGGGAAAGAGGTCGAGGTCGATGCAATATGCGACGGTACAAATGTATTCGTGCCCGGTATTATGGAGCTTGTTGAGAGAACCGGTATCCATTCGGGTGACAGTATCAGCGTATATCCCGCTTTTTCAATTTCAAATAAAGTAAAGGGCATCATTCTCCAGTATGCCAAAAAGCTCGGACTCGGCATCGGTATCGTCGGTTTGTTCAATATCCAGTTTATCGTCGACAAGAATGAGAATGTCTATATCATCGAGGTCAACCCGAGAAGCTCCCGCACGGTGCCGTTCCTTTCCAAAGCGACCGGCTATTCCCTTGCCGATATCGCAACGGAAGTGATCCTCGGAAAGAGTTTGAAGGAGCAGGGCATCTTTGAACTGTATCCGGAAGAAAAGAAACGATTCTACGTGAAAGCACCGGTGTTCAGCTTCAACAAAATCAAAGGGCTTGACGCCTATCTTTCTCCCGAAATGAAATCGACCGGTGAAGCGATCGGATATGACAACAGTCTTTCGAGAGCCATGTATAAGGCACTTACGGCATCGGGAATGAATCTGCAGAACTACGGTACGGTACTGGTTACCGTTGCGGACGAGGACAAGAAAGAGACGCTTCCGCTGATTCGCCGTTTCTATAATCTCGGATTTAACATTGAAGCAACGATCGGCACGGCCAATTACCTCAAAGAACATGGAATCCGCACGAGAGTGAGAGGGAAAATCAGTGAAGGATGCGAAGAGATCCTCGACTCCATCCGCAGCGGGTATGTTTCCTACGTGATCAATACGAGAGCGATTTTGTCCGGTGTTCATTATGCGGACGGTGTTGAAATCAGACGCTGCGCCATCGAAAACAATGTTACAATGTTCACCTCGCTTGATACGGTAAGAGTTTTGCTTGATGTTCTTGAGGAAACCACGCAGACGATCTCTACCATTGATTCTTGATAAGGAGAAACCAAATGCTTCAAAGTGTATTTACGGTTAAAAGCAATACGGCATTGACCGAAAATGTTTTCAGAATGGAGCTTTGCGGAGATACGCGAGAGATTACAAGAGCCGGACAGTTTGTTAATATCAAACTTGACGGATGTTTTCTCCGACGCCCGATATCCGTGTGCGAAGCCGAAAAAGACAAACTTGTTATCATCTACAAAGTTGTCGGCAAGGGGACTGAGCAAATGTCGCAGATGTTCGCGGGCACAGAACTCGACGTTTTGAGCGGGCTCGGCAACGGATACGACGAAAGTAATTCAGGCGTTCATCCGCTCCTGATAGGCGGCGGCGTCGGAGTGCCTCCTATGTATCAGCTGGCAAAGAATCTCGTAAAGGACGAAAAAAAAGTCAGCGTGATATTAGGCTTTAACACAAAAAGCGAAGTTTTTTATGAAGAAGAATTCAAAAAGCTCGGATGTGAAGTCCGCGTGACGACCGTCGACGGCTCCTACGGAACAAAGGGATTTGTCACCGATGCGATGCCCGAAAACTATTCGTATTTTTATACCTGCGGTCCGGAACCGATGCTCAAAGCGGTGTTTGCAAAAACGATAACATCGGGTCAGTTCAGTTTTGAGAGCAGAATGGGCTGCGGATTCGGTGCGTGCATGGGATGCAGCTGCAAAACAATCACCGGATATAAACGCATCTGCAAAGATGGGCCTGTGCTTGAAAAGGAGGAGATACTATGGGAATGAAGGTGGATTTATGCGGAATAGAGCTTGATAATCCGATAATTCCCGCTTCCGGTACATTTGGCTACGGATATGAGTTCGCCGAATTATACGACATCAATATGCTCGGAACATTCAGTTTCAAAGGAACAACAAAAGAGCCGCGATACGGGAATCCCCTCCCGCGGATCGCCGAGTGCGAAAGCGGAATGATAAACGCGGTTGGGCTTCAAAATCCAGGCGTTCATAAGATCATCACAGAAGAACTTCCAAAACTTTCAAAATGCTTTTCAAAGCCGGTTATTGCAAATGTCAGCGGTTTTTCAGTAGATGAATATGCCTATACCGCCGCGCTTCTTGATAAACAAAGTCAGGTCGGATGGATTGAAGTTAACATCAGTTGCCCTAATGTTCACGGCGGCGGAATGGCTTTCGGAACATCTCCCGAAATGGCGGCAAAAGTTACAAAAGCGGTAAAAAATGTCACAACAAAACCCGTTATTTTAAAATTATCGCCTAATGTTACGGATATCGTTAGTATGGCAAAAGCCTGCGAGGAAGCAGGTGCGGACGGAATAAGCCTTATAAACACCCTCCTCGGAATGAGGATAGATTTAAAAACAAAAAAACCGATAATTGCCAACAAAATGGGCGGTTTTTCGGGTAAAGCCATTTTCCCGGTTGCACTTCGAATGGTTTATCAGGTTGCAAGTGCCGTTAAAATACCCGTAATCGGTATGGGCGGTGTTTCAAGCGCAGAAGATGTGATTGAAATGATGCTTGCGGGCGCTTGTGCCGTGCAGGTCGGCGCGGCAAATCTTGTTGAGCCTTATGCCTGCAAAAACATAATAGAAAGTTTACCCGGCACAATGGAAAAATACGGAATTAAGGAACTGAAAGATATAATCGGAGGTGCATTATAATGGGAAAAGACGTAATTATCGCGTGCGATTTTTCTTCTGCGGAAGAAACATTTAATTTCCTTGATAAATTTAAGGGAGAAAAAACATTTGTTAAAATCGGTATGGAGCTTTTTTATGCCGAAGGCCCGCAAATAGTAAGGGAAATTAAAAAAAGAGGACACAAAATATTCCTCGACTTAAAACTTCACGATATACCGAACACCGTTAAAAAAGCGATGAAGGTGTTATCAAAACTTGATGTTGATATTTGCAATCTGCATGCAGGCGGAACGGTTAACATGATGAAAGCTGCACTTGAAGGGCTTGTAAGGGAGGACGGCACAAGACCGCTTCTCATCGCCGTTACTCAGCTCACATCAACCGATCAGGAAAGCATGGAAAAAGATCTTTTAATTAACGCGCCTATCGATAAGGTTGTTATGCACTATGCAAAAAATGCCGCCAAAGCAGGACTTGACGGTGTTGTGTGCTCGCCGCTTGAAGCGGGAAAGGTTCACGAGGTGTGCGGAAAATCTTTCTTAACCGTAACCCCGGGCGTTAGATTTGCCGATGGTGAAAAGGGTGATCAAAAGCGCGTAATGACCCCAGAGGAAGCAAAGAAAATCGGGTCGGACTATATCGTTGTCGGAAGACCGATAACTCAGGCCGAGGATCCCGTTGCGGCATATAAAAGATGTTGTGCCGAATTTATCGGATAAAGGAGAATAAAAATGGAACTTGAAAAAATAATTGCAAAGGACCTTCTTAAAATCAAAGCGGTGTTTTTCAGACCCCAAGAGCCGTTTACATGGGCAAGCGGAATTAAAAGCCCCGTTTACACCGATAACC
>JAZUJA010000015.1:0-8842 GCA_045642495.1 Acutalibacteraceae bacterium | reverse complement strand
TGATACCGAGATCGGCGAAAGGGGAATACGACTTTCGGGCGGTCAGAAACAGAGAATTTCCATTGCAAGAGTTTTCCTTAAAAACCCTGCTATTCTTATTCTTGATGAGGCAACAAGCGCCCTTGACAACACAACCGAAATACTTATTCAGCAAGCGCTTGATGAACTTTGCAAAGGCAGAACAACCATTGTTGTGGCCCATAGACTTTCAACCGTTAAAACGGCGGACAGAATTGCCGTTATTGAAAAGGGAACGGTTCTTGAAGAGGGAACACATGAGCAGCTTATGCAAAAAAACGGAGTTTATAAAGAGCTTTATATGTTGCAGTTCAGGGACTCTGATATGTAAAGTAAAAGAGAGAGGATTTTTTAAGTCCTCTCTCTTTTTTTATACGCTTCTGAAACGGTGTCCGATTATTTCGCTGCTGGTTGTTATGATTATGAACGCGTCCTTATCGATTTCCTTTATTTTCTTTTGAAGCATAATTGCCTCTTGACGGCGGCATACCGTGTGAAGCATAGTTTTTTCTTCGCCGCTGTATGCGCCCTTTGAATGAACAACCGTTGCCGAGTGGTTAAGTGTTTTAAGTATATAATCGTTTATGGTGTCGGGGTTTGAGGTGATGATCGTGAAATACTTGCAGGAATCGATCGCTTCAATAACAATGTCAACAAGATATGCTTTGGTGAAAAGACCTAAAATGGAGTAAAGACCTATTCTCACGCCGAAAACAAATATTGAGCTTACGGCAATGGCCGCGTCAACGCATAAAAGCGCTTTGCCTTCGTTAAGCGAGGTGTATTTTTTAAGAATAAGCGCCAAAATATCGGTGCCGCCCGAAGATCCTCTGTAATGAAAAAGTATCGCCGCTCCGATAGAGGTGAGCATCATAGCATAAATAAGTTCAAGAAACGGATCGCTTGTGAACGGCTTTTTCATAGGGAACAGCCTTTCAAAAAGCATTGAAAGTCCGGACAAAAGCAAACTGCAATAAACGGTTCGAAGACCTGTTTTTTTGCCTAAAAATATAAAACCGATAAAAAGCAGAGCCACATTGAATATCGTGATCCATGTTCCCGAGGTGATAAGCGGGGTTATTTTGCCCAAAATGGTTGCAACACCCGTAACACCGCCGGTTGAAAATCCGTTTGGTATTTTGAAAAAGTAAACACCGGTAGTTGTGATCAAGGTGCCGATTGTTAGCATAAAGTATTCCTTTAACGCCTTAAAGTTAAATGATTTCATCTGATTATCCCCTTTTTTACGTGCGGGAGATATTGTAACACCAATTATAGAAAAAATCAATAGTTATTATTAACTATTTTTATTATTTTTTATATAGAAAATTTCACCCCGTAATTCTCACCAACCAAAATAAGCTCATTTAACAGTTTTTCGGATATTTCAACTCCGTCTTTTAATGCGGCGGCCTCCTTGCGATCCTCGATTTCGCCGGGCATAAGAATTTCGCTCACGCCCTCTGCGGTTTTTGATGCTTTTATTTCGTCTATCATATTGTCCATTCTTTCGCAAAAGGCTTCCAACGGCGCGAATTTTTCAACATCAATAAGCATCATATTATATCCCAAATTCTGCGAATTTTTGAAATCGTGCCAAAAAGAATTAAGGTGGCGTGAATCACCCGCACCGCCAAGGCAGGCGCAAAACATATCGATAATAAGGGAAATTCCGAAGCCCTTATATCCGCCGAACGGCAAAAGCAGGCTTGCTTCAAGCGCATCGTCGGGATCGGTGGTCGGCTTGCCGTCAGTTCCGAGCGCCCATGTGTCGGGTATTTCCTTGCCTTCTTTTGAGGCAAGAACGATCTTACCCCTTGCCGCCATGCTTGTTGCCATATCAAGGCAAACGGGATTATGCTTTTTGGCAGGCAGGGCGATAGAAAGCGGATTTGTGCCAAGCATCGGCTGTGCTCCGCCGTATGCAACAACACCTTTATCGGCATTGCAGGAAACAATGGCGATAAATCCGTTTTTTGCCGCGATTTTTGTGTAATATGAAAGCGCGCCCCAATGTGTTCCGCCGAGGGCAGATGCAAAACAACAACCGCTCTCTTTTGCTTTTTCCATACATTTATTAAGCATTTCCATTCCCATAGGCGCGCCGGGGCCTGCCTGCGCGTCAAAATGATAGGTAGAAGCCGTTTCGCTTAAAACTTTAAGATGAACACCCGAGTGGATAACGCCCGAAGAAATTCTTTTTGAATAAACGCCGAGTCTTGATATTCCGTGCGAGCCGACGCCTCGGCAGTCCGCGTGGATAAGAACATCGGCAAAGGTTTCCGCCTCTTCCTCGGTAAGTCCCGCTTTGTTCATAACCTGTGCCGCAAAGGTCTTTAATTTTTCTGCACTGATTTTCATAATGATCCTCCCTTAAAACGAAAACACCGCCCGAAAAGAGCAGTGTTTTATAAAAAATAAATTATTTTTTTTATTCCATTATGGGAATAAGCGGAAAAACCGATATTAAACGCGCTTTCAGCGCCGCACGGATTTTTTATGCGGTTTTGCGTTTCTTTTTTCATTCGGCTTTCCTCCCTTAAAAAAGTATATCACAAAATTGCCCAAAATGCAAGAAAAACCACCGATAAAACGGTGGCTTTTCATCAATTTTATTTATTCAGTTTATTCAAAAGATCTATAAGTCCTGCGGAGATATTTTCTGCCGTACCCTCTGCACCGGAGGTTGTTGCAAGCTCATATCCGCCGTGAGACCAAGCGAGTTTTGAGGGGAAATACCCGAAAGCGCCGCCTGTCTGCTCAATATAGAATGTGAACTTAAACGGGGAAGCCGTTTTAACCTCTAAACCGTTTGTATCGAAAATTTCACCCGGTGCGCAGGCAAAGGCGATATCGCCGCAAGAAAGCGCATAAAGCGGAATGTTGAAGGGCGGCTCTTTGGCATTATGTGCGCGGCGTAATATACCGGCAGAACCGTAGGGACCGGAAGTAAACTTGAAGAATTTTGCGATTTTAAGTCCGCAATTTCTGACTTTCTCATTGGTGAAGGGGATAACTCCGCCCTCAAAAAGAACCTTTGCACAAAGCGACTGCTCATAAAGCGGATCGTTCTCATCGGCAGCGGCTTTGTCTATTTTTTCTCTGTCGCCGAGTTCATATTCCTTAACGAGAAATTCTGCCGCGGAAATCGACTCTGCAGTCGGCTTTTCAAGTGGACGTTTGTATATAACGGTTGCAACCGTTTCTGCTTGGTTATAGTCAACTCCGCCGATTTCAACGCCATCGGGGCGCTTAACCGAAAGCTCACCCTCGATGCCTTTAGCTTCACCGTCGTTCACCTTTTCAAGCGATGTGTTAAGCAGTACAAGAACTTCGACCGCCAGGGTTTCGCCGTATGCCACAAAACGCTTAACGCCTTCTTTTTCCATGCGTTCTTCAACCCTTATATGCTCACCCGGAAGGAGCGAACTCGGATTAAGGTTGCCCGCCGCGGCCTCAAAGAACGCAAAGTTAACATCTGCGTTCTGCTCAACCGTTTTGCGCAGCGAATAAATATAGTCTGCCGAACATCCGCGGTGAAATTCCGGAGTGCCGGAGGGACCGCCGATGGTTTTTGAATGATCGGGATGTGCGCCCCAGTTTGCAAGCAAAACATCTTTTGCGCCTTCCCTTGCAAAGCGAATAACCTGAAGGTGATTATCAGCCTTGCTTTCGTGCGCGTTGCCGTTTCCGTTATTTGTGCCGATGAATTTATCATCGAGCATATATCTTCTGACGAAATTAAGTCCCTCAACCTCGCGGATACCAACGAAAATTTCAGCCGGTTTGCGGTCGGCAAGGGCATTTTTAACCGCAAGAGTGCATTTTTCAATGAAGAACGGGAACCATTTTTCCATTCCCTTTGAACCATCGGTAGCGTCCGGTGCGGAATGAGAATGGGTTGCGGAAATAATGATATTTTGCTCTTTAAGCCCCGTTTCCTTAACGATGTTTTCTCTTGTTGTTCTGAAAAGACCAACCGGCATACGCACAACATCAACCGTTATCGGAACGATCGTTTCGCCGTTTTTGTCGGTGATTGCGATTGCCGTTACAAAAAGATCATCATCATCAAATATTTTGCCGATTGTCGCACGGTCGGGTCCGTTGCCGTAACCGCCGAGCCAAGTGCCGATTTCCGGTGTTACTATCTGTCTGTCATAGCCGACCGAAAATTTGCCTTTAATAATTTCATTATTCATAGGTTGCTACACTCCTTTTTTCACATTATATAGCAATAAAAATATCATTTCAATAGCAAATAATACATTAAAAAATACATAAAAACAGCACCGATCAAAATCGATCGGTGCTGCAAATAATTATTATTCTGCAAAGTGGGCGAAAGCGTTTCGCGCGTTGACCTGTCTTCTGGCATAAGAGAAAGAAGCGCAACGCTCATATTTCTGGGCGAAAACAAGAGCTGCTTGTTCAGGTGTTGAGCAATTTGCGAATATGTTCATATTAAGAGTTGAGAGGAGAAAATCCATCTGTCCGAAAACATCCTTGCCCTGAACAGCAGGGTAATATTTAGCGGACCACTGGCAAAGACCGTAGAAGCCCTTGTCATAAGATTTCCAGTTGAGGTTAAGCGTCTGTCCGCCGCATTCAGCCATCATATTGCCCAAAATGCCTGCCGCAATAACGTCACTCCAACCGTAACCCTTCATAATGCCCCAAACAACATCGGCGGTTTCAGAGGGGGCAAGCGGTGTTGCCGCAGCGGTCACATTGGAAGCGGGGGAAGAAACAGCGCCGCTTATACCAACGGTTTTAATTCCTGCAATGGCATTTGTCAAAACAATTTCACTTTCAATGTTTCTTTCGGTTTCGATACCGTTTACAACTTTTGAAACACAGTAAACCTGCTTAACGCCGTTTGAACCGTCTTTAAGTTCGGTTTCACCGTAAGCCAAAGCATCGGAATAAATTGTTTTGTAACTGAAAGGAATTTCTTCTGTGTAATTAGTGGTTATATAGTCAATATTGGTGAAATCGATGTAAGAGGTTTGCGTAATAAGAGTGTCTGCGGCGGGCTGAACCATATCGAAATCATCGATCTGATAGCCGGCATCCTTTAATATGTCACCAACAGACTGACACGGCGTGCTTACCTGAATCGTGTTGCTTCCCATTGTAATGTAAACGGGGAAGGTTTTAACAATATTGACATTTGTGTAATTGTCTTTTCTTTCGGTGCTTACGATTTTATATTCATCAGGCTTAAAACCTGCAAGCTGAACGATTTCATCAATATCAGCCGAAAGAGATTTAACAGTGTAGTTTTTAACGCCGTCATTGATATTGACAGTTGTAACAGAACTATTAAGATAATGTAATGAAACAGCACTCAAAAGCAAAAGACCTATAACCAGCGGAGCGCGCAAGCCGATTGCATGCAATACGCCGGAATGTCTTTCATTAAAAGCGGAAAGGTTTGAGAAAAGTTTTTTTATTCCGTTTTTAATTCTGCTTAAACTGTCGTTTATGAATTTCTGCATTAAACGACTCCTTTATTAGTTTATTAAGTAACGCCTTATAAACGGCGCCTTTCCAAACCGCAGCAATTATAATACACCATTTCGCACTATGTCAAGCGCTCTGAAAGGCGGTGTTTTTGTGCAATTTTAACAATAGCAATTAACTTTCAAATTGTTACAAGTTTGTAACAATTTAGTTTTTGACACTTTTTCTGACAATTATTGGTAAAACTGTTGTGCAATCATACAATTTCGCAAAGTTGCGGTTGACCGGGTGTTCTACCGTTAATATATGCTTATTTTACCGTTTTTTGCATATTTTTTATTTTTTTCAAAAAAGGGGTTTACTTTTTCATATATATATGATATTATAGTTGCGTTGAAAATATCCTTTAAGTTCGGTACGAGATGCCGGGAAGGTGTTACATAATATATATAAATGTATATATGTTATTTGTGTTTACATCCGCCGTGCATCAGCACGGTGTTTTTTATTTCCGGAGGTAATGGTATGGACGGTTATAAAGCAACACTGCTTGATGAGGCAACAGTTTCCCGCACATTAAAGCGCATAGCCCATGAAATTCTTGAAAAGAATAACGGTTGCGAAAATGTGTGCATAATCGGTATTCGCCGCAGAGGTGTTCCGCTGGCGCAGATAATTGCCGAAAACATAAAGAATATTGAAAATATTGAAGTTCCCGTCGGAACGCTTGATATAACGTTTTACCGTGACGATCTTGAGCATTATTCGAAAGATCCTGTTCTTCACGATGCGCAGATCCCGTTTGATGTTACGGGCAAAACCGTAGTTTTGGTTGACGATGTTTTATATACCGGCAGAACGGCGCGTGCGGCTATCGAGGGCGTTATGTCTCATGGCAGACCGGCTTCGGTTCAACTTGCGGTGCTTGTTGACCGAGGACACCGAGAGTTGCCGATAAGAGGTGACTATGTCGGAAAGAATGTGCCGACAAGTAAGCAAGAGCGCATCGCGGTCAAGCTTCCGCCCTATGATGAAAAAACGGCAGTTGAGCTTCATTCAAATCTTGATTAAACCGGGGATGACCCTCGTTTTAATATATTAAATTGTACCGGGTGTACAATATATGAAAAGGGAGTATTCATTATGAATCTTGTCTATGGCGTAAAAGACAAACCGAAATTCGGACAACTTATCGTGTTCGCATTTCAGCAGTTGTTGGCAATCCTTGCCGCAACAATCGCAGTTCCTTCAATCGTTGGTAACGGAATGTCACAGTCCGCAGCACTCTTCGGTGCAGGTGTGGGCACAATAGTTTACCTTCTGTTCACCAAATTCAAAAGCCCTGTATTCTTGGGTTCATCCTTCGCGTTCTTGGGCTCAATGTTCGCAGCTTTCGCAGGCGGCGTTTCAATGCAGCTCGGCTACTTAGGTCTTATCCTCGGTGCGGCTTTCGCAGGTCTTGTTTATGTTGTTATCGCTCTTATAGTTAAGGTTGCAGGCGTTAACTGGATCAACAAGCTTATGCCTCCCGTTGTAATCGGACCCACAGTTGCAATCATCGGACTTTCACTCGCAGGTAACGCAGTTGGCGATGCACTTCATTTCGCTGAAAATGACGGCAGCGCATTCGTTATGGGAGCAAAGGGCTGGATCGGCTTTATTTGCGCTCTCGTTACCCTTTTCACTGTTATGATCTGCTCAGTTTTCGGCAAAAAGATGACCAAGCTCATCCCATTCATCATCGGTATCCTCGCAGGATATGCAGTTGCCGCTGTATTCACTGTAATCGGTATCAATACAGGTAACGATACATTCAAAATCATCGACTTCTCAGTATTCAGCAATATGAACTGGGTTCCTAAGTTCACATTCATCGAAGCTCTTAAGGGCACAGGCGAACTCACCGGTAAGTATATAGCTTCCATCGCAGTAGCTTATGTTCCGGTTGCGTTCGTTGTATTCGCAGAGCATATCGCAGACCATAAGAACCTTTCTTCCGTAATCGGTCAGGAACTTCTTGAAGAACCCGGCCTCCACAGAACTCTTCTCGGTGACGGCGTTGGTTCAATGGTTGGCGCATTCTTCGGCGGCTGCCCCAACACCACTTACGGTGAGTCTGTTGGCTGTGTAGCGATCACAGGTAACGCTTCTGTTGTAACAATTCTTACAACCGCTTTCCTCTGCATCGCTTGCTCATTCTTGGCACCCTTCACAACATTCCTTTCAACCATTCCGTCTTGCGTAATGGGCGGCGTTTGCATCACCCTTTACGGCTTCATCGCTGTATCCGGTCTTAAAATGCTTCAGCCGGTTGACCTCAACGAAAACAGAAACCTCTTCACCGCTTCAACAATCCTCATCGCAGGTATCGGCGGTATGACACTTTCTATCGGTCAGGTAACCCTCACTGAAGTTGCTTGCGCACTTATCCTCGGCATCATCGTAAACCTTGTTCTCGGTAAGAAAAAGGCTTAATTGATAAACTGAATATGAAAGGACCGCTCGTTTCGGGCGGTCCTTTTAACATTTATAAAATGATATTATCCTAAAACAAAAACGGGACGATGAAAGGCATCGTCCCCAACAATGTTCGCTCGAATTCAGCATTTATAATTATTCTTGCCTTTTGCCGAAAGCGTAAATTTTTATGATAACAAATGTTATCGGTCCGCCTGCCATGGCGGCAAGGAATGTGCCAACAAACTGCGGCAGCTTCCAAAGGTTTATCGTGATGAAGGTCACAAGGAAAAATATAATAAAATTCGGAATATATGAAATTAAAAATTTAACATATTTTTCAAAGGATATTTTGCTTTTGAAAATATATCTTGTTGTAAGCAAAAACGCGATGGTAAGGGAAACCATATATCCAACAACGGCGGCAAGATTTTTTTGCATA
Organism: Acutalibacteraceae bacterium; assembly: GCA_045642495.1. Taxonomy (GTDB): domain Bacteria; phylum Bacillota; class Clostridia; order Oscillospirales; family Acutalibacteraceae; genus UBA737. The sequence goes on along the minus strand of JAZUJA010000015.1, from coordinate 459 downwards.
AAGAAATATGCTATCCAGGAAAAAAGACTGTCGTTAAAACAGTTTATAAGTCCCAAAATGCAAAATTCAAGAAAACTTTTTGTAAGGAATGTTTCCTTAAACTTGCGGTAGGTTTTGGCAAAAAACCAAACAAGGTCGTTAAGCATATCTTTTAACAAATATTCTTCCTCCTCTCGCTCTTGTTTGCACATTATATCAAAAATAAAACCTAAAAGCAAGTTTATGTTTGCTTTTAGGTTGACATATCTTAAAGTTTGTTATAAAATAATCCCTGCAATAATAAGATGTTTCCGTAGCTCAGCTGGATAGAGCGACCGCCTCCTAAGCGGTAGGTCGGGTGTTCGAATCACCTCGGGAACGCCAAAGCGAAAATCCTATCACGAAAGTGATGGGATTTTTGCTTTGTATTATTATTTTTTCATTATTCATTATTCAGTATTAATTAAATCAATTCGATAG
>JAZUJA010000014.1:0-6008 GCA_045642495.1 Acutalibacteraceae bacterium | reverse complement strand
GAACCCGGTCACCCCGACCATCTTGACGGTTGAAATAGGATATATGTCTTATTTCAACCGTCTTTTTATATAGCGAAAACAGGTATTTTTTGTAGCGCTCTTATTCGTGATTGAAATTTTTACTCGATTTTGAGTTGTAATTCTGAATCTGTTATAAAATCAATGGTACGTTCCATTTTTTTCGCATAATTGATAGTATATTCTGTTCCACCATGAGTTCCGTTAAATACCGCAATCACTCTGGATGCATGATCAACCATCCATTCGTCTCTCGCATAAAAACACCAACGCTGATATTTTTTAGAGATATATGTAATATCATCTGCCTTACTTATTATCTGCCTAAACCTTTCCTGCTGTTCAGGAGTTCTGTTTTTTTCTACACCGTTAAATGGTACCGCGCATACCAGTTTGATTTCATCATATTCGGCTTTTATTTTTAATACCTCTTCCGCGGCCCATGTATCAACGCCCGGAGCCATGCCTGTAATAAAAGTAGTGTAGCCTTCTTTTATTGCTTTTTTAATTTTCAGTTCAAGTTGTTTTCGCAAAAAAGCTTCCTGTCCTTTGCATTTTTCGGGCCTGTGCCCGGTAAAGCAACAGGTGTTGTTGATGTTTAATTCCATAATCAGTTCTCCTTTTTGTTTCTTTTTAGAATAGAATTATACATCACTCAAAGTTTCAAATATGATACAAATAGTTCTTAATAAATTCGTAAAACTTATGCCACCTTGCGAAAATATGTCATAGATTTCAATTTAATATGCGTTACAAAATCTGTCTTAAATCAAAAAACCGCCCGAATTTCTTCGGACGGTTTTTATTACTAAATAAAGTATTACTTCTTTGCATTGATTGCAGCCTGAGCAGCAGCGAGGCGAGCTATCGGAACACGGAAGGGTGAGCAAGAAACGTAATCAAGACCAATTTCGTTGCAGAACTCGATAGAGCTCGGGTCACCGCCGTGCTCACCGCAGATACCGCAGTGAAGCTTAGCGTTTACTTCCTTACCGTTGGAAACAGCCATATTCATAAGTTTACCAACGCCGGTTGTATCAAGACGAGCAAAGGGATCAGATTCGAAAATCTTATTCTCATAGTAGCTCGGGAGGAACTTACCGGAGTCGTCACGGCTGAAGCCGAATGTCATCTGAGTAAGATCGTTGGTGCCGAAGCAGAAGAAGTCAGCTTCGCCTGCGATCTGATCAGCAGTAAGAGCAGCACGGGGGATTTCGATCATTGTACCAACTTCATACTTAAGGTCAGAACCTGCAGCCTTGATGATTTCATCAGCGGTCTTAACAACAACAGCTTTAACAAACTTAAATTCCTTAACTTCGCAGGAAAGCGGAATCATAATCTCGGGAACGATATCCCAATCGTTATGACGGCTCTTAACAGCAAGAGCAGCCTTGATGATAGCGGTGGTCTGCATCTCAACAATTTCAGGATAGGTGATAGAGAGACGGCAACCACGGTGACCCATCATCGGGTTGAACTCATGAAGATCAGAGCAGAGCTGCTTGATCTGAGCAACGGTCTTATTCTGTGCCTTAGCGAGCTTTTCAATATCAGCTTCATCAGTTGGAACGAATTCATGGAGCGGGGGATCGAGGAAACGGATGGTAACCGGGTTACCGCCGAGAGCCTCGAAGAGACCTTCAAAGTCAGACTGCTGCATGGGTTCGATCTTAGCAAGAGCTGCTTTTCTTTCTTCAAGAGTTTCAGAGCAGATCATTTCTCTGAAAGCATCAATTCTGCCGTCACCGAAGAACATGTGCTCAGTTCTGCAAAGGCCGATGCCCTGTGCACCGAGTTCTGCAGCACGCTTAGCATCTTCGGGAGTATCAGCATTGGTGCGAACCTTAAGAGTTTTATATTTATCAGCAAGTTTCATAATTCTGCCGAAATAACCGCTGTTAGGATCAGCAGGAACGGTGGGGATAACGGTGCCGTAAATGTTACCGGTTGAACCGTCAAGAGAAATACCGTCGCCTTCTTTATAAACCTTGCCTGCAAGTGTGAACTGCTTGTTTTCTTCATCCATCTTAATGTCGCCGCAACCGGAAACGCAGCAAGTGCCCATTCCGCGAGCAACAACGGCAGCGTGAGAAGTCTGACCGCCGCGAACGGTGAGGATACCCTGAGAGTATTTCATACCTTCAATGTCTTCAGGAGAGGTTTCAAGACGAACGAGGATAACCTTTTCGCCCTTCTTGCCGTGTTCAACAGCATCTTCAGCTGTGAATACAACAGTACCTGCAGCAGCACCGGGGGAAGCTGCGATACCCTTACCGATAACCTGATCCTTATTAGCTTCTTTAAGAGCCTGGGGATCAAATGTCGGGTGGAGAAGCATATCAAGAGACTTAGCATCAATCTGCATAAGTGCCTGTTCTTCAGTAATCATGCCTTCATCAATAAGGTCGCAAGCGATCTTGATTGCGGCAGTAGCGGTTCTCTTACCGTTACGTGTCTGGAGCATATAAAGTTCGCCGTGTTCAACGGTGAATTCCATATCCTGCATATCGCGATAATGATCTTCAAGAATCTTGCAAACATTCTGGAATTTTTCGAATGCTGCCGGGAACTTCTGAGCCATTTCTGCGATCGGCATAGGAGTACGAACGCCTGCAACAACGTCTTCACCCTGAGCATTGGTAAGGAATTCGCCCATGAGGCCCTTTTCACCGGTAGCGGGGTTTCTTGTGAAGGCAACGCCTGTACCGCAGTCATCACCCATGTTACCGAATGCCATCATCTGAACGTTAACGGCAGTACCCCAAGAATAAGGAATGTCGTGGTCCATACGATAGATATTTGCACGGGGGTTGTCCCAAGAACGGAAAACGGCTTTGATAGCTTCAAACAACTGCTCCATAGGATCAGAGGGGAAGTCTTTGCCGAGCTGATTTTTATATTCAGCCTTAAACTGTGTTGCAAGTTCTTTAAGGTCATCAGCGGTAAGTTCAACGTCAAACTCCACGCCCTTAGCTTCCTTCATTTCGTCGATAAGCTTTTCAAAATATTTCTTACCAACTTCCATTACTACGTCAGAGAACATCTGAATGAAACGACGATAGCAGTCCCAAGCCCAACGGGGATTACCGGACTGTTCTGCGATAACGTTAACAACGTCTTCATTAAGACCAAGGTTAAGAATGGTGTCCATCATGCCGGGCATTGAAGCACGAGCGCCTGAACGAACGGAAACGAGAAGCGGATTTTTCTTATCGCCGAATTTCTTACCGGTGATCTGCTCCATTTTCTCGATGTTTTCCATAATTTCTGCCTGAATATCATCGTTGATTTTTCTGCCATCCTCATAATACTGAGTGCAGGCTTCGGTGGAAATGGTAAAGCCCTGCGGAACAGGAAGACCGATTTTGGTCATTTCGGCAAGGTTTGCGCCTTTGCCGCCCAGAAGTTCGCGCATGTTTGCATTACCTTCGCTGAAAAGATAAACATACTTGTGACTCATTCTGAATCAACCTCCATATAATTCTTGGAATAATCCAAATTTTTGATAAAATTATTCAACCTTGATATTATATCAATAATATAGCAAAAAATAAAGGGTATTTTTGTTAAAAAACCAAAAATTTAACATTAAAATAAAAAAGGAAGCTATTTTTGATATTTTTTAGGCAAAACTGATAAACAGTATAAGTTACCTATTATATCAAATATAACTTCCAATTCAAAAATGGTTTTTTAGTTAAAATTAAAGGCGATTTTTAGTCTTAGAAAGGACTTTTGTAACTCTTATTAAAGTGGGTGTTAAAACGAGATTGAGGGAAAGCTCGATAATAAAATTAACACCGACAAGACCGAATAAAATGTAAGTCGTAAGGTCACTTCCGCCGGCCCATTCTGCCAAGGTGTCCTTAAAGAAAAGGAGCATCATAACAATGAAAAGACCTGTGTTTATAACAGGAGCAGTAACAGCAGAACAAAGCATTCTTAAAAGTGAGTTGCTGTTTTTCAAAGCGTTTGCAACAAGGCCGCTGACAAGACCTGCTGCCGCACCCTTTAGAATGCAAACAACTCCGGTAAGGAACGGATTAACGCCAAGAAGAATGGCACCTCCGGCGTCAAGTCCCATAATGCAAGCGATAAATGTAACAACACCGAAAACCGTTCCCGTTATAGTTGAGAACGTCGGCCCGTAAATAATACCGCTTATGATAACCGGAACCAAAACAAGGGAAAGCGAAAATGTTCCGATTTTCACAAAGTAGCTCAGCATTTGAAGGATAACGACTATTGCCGAAAAAACGCCGAGTAGGGAAATGTTTACTGATTTTTTTTCTGTGTTTGACATAAATAAAACCTCCGATACTGTCCGGAAAATCCGGTACAATTCTTTTTTTTTTTATTTATTTAACTCGTAGATCTCCCTCAGACCGTCGAGCAATAAATTCTCATTATAAATAATGTCATTTCTGCAAAGTTCTATAATATCTTTTGAAAGACCGCCCGTTGCAACAACAGTTGGAATTTCTCCGATTTCATTTATTATTCTGTCAATCAATCCGTCAAGCATTGCAGCTGTACCAAAAACAAGACCTGAGCGCATCGAATCATTTGTATTCGTGCCGATAACATTTTTCGGAGCTGAAATGTTAATGTCGGAAAGCTGTGCAGTATTTTGAGCAAGAGCTTTAAGGGTGAGCTTAACACCGGCTGCTATTATTACGCCTATAAACACACCGTTTTTATCAACAACACTGATGGTTGTTGCGGTGCCCATATCAATAATAACGCAGGGAAGGGTATATTCCTTAATTGCTCCGACAGCGCCTGCAACAAGGTCTGCACCAAGCTGAGCAGGGTTGTCGATTTTTATGTTAATTCCTGTTTTTATTCCCGGTCCAACCTCAATAGGAACTATCCCGCAAAGAGTGGAAACGGCATTTTTAATACTGTTTCCAACTGCAGGAACAACCGAAGAAATAATACAATCTTCAACATCTTTGTAATTTTTACCGTGCAATTCAAGGGCGTTTTTTATGGCGATTGAATATTGATCTGCCGTTGTACCGGGAACGGTTGCAAGTCTTGATGTAACGGTAAGAACATCGTTTTCGTACGCACCAAGGGTAATATTGGTGTTGCCGATATCAATGGTTAATAACATAGTTAAATATCCCTTTCGTGAAGTTTAACTCCGTCTTTTTCAAGTTTTTTCTGAAGAACGGTTATATCTATATTTGAAAAATCATCAAATAATGCCGCGGCGGTACCTGCCGCCTGACCTGATACGGCGCAAACCGGAATAACTCTTGTGAGTTCCCACATTTCATCTGTTGAGGAAATACATCTTCCGCAAGAAAGCAGATTACTTATCTTATCACCTTTAAGGCAACGGAATGGAAGCTCATACGCAGGGCCTTTTTTCTTCCAGTTTACAAACATTCCCACACTATCGTTATATTCTACTTTGATTTCGTCAATATCTTGGGTGTATTTTCCGCAAATTCTTCTTGTCATTCTGATTTGAGGAAAGGTAGGAATGGTTGCAAGTGCGTGATTTCTTGAAATAGGGCCGTTAGCAAAGAAACGAGAAAGCATTATATCGTGCGAATCTTTAACAAATCCCGTGATAGAAAAATCATCGTATTTTGTAAGCATTGGTTTTTTTATGCCGGATTCTTCGGCTTTTTTCATATCCGAAAAACCAACTTGATGAAGATTTAAATTTCCTTCTTCAAAACCATAATACCAACCGGCAGGAATGTTTCCTTTAGCGTAATGCTGCGTATCTTCGCCGGCTAACTCACATAAAACGGCATCTCCTGTGGCATCAATAAAGTTCTTAGCTTTTATTGCTTTTTGTCCGTCAATTCCGTTTATAACGATATGTGTTATGCTGTTATTTTCGGTAACGGCATCACAAATTGAAGTTCCGTATAAAATTTCAACATTTTCTTCTATTAAAAGTTTTTCAAGCAAAATCGCATAAACATTAGGATCGTACTGTAATTTATAACGAACAGAGGTGTCAG
>JAZUJA010000013.1:0-21540 GCA_045642495.1 Acutalibacteraceae bacterium | reverse complement strand
ACTATATACTTTTTTGCTTTCCATTGTAACGCCTCCAAAACAGCATACTTGTAACTGAAATTAGTATACCATGTATGTCATAATTATTCAATTCCAAAATTGAATTAAATCTGTTTCAAACCATATAAAAAAATGAGTATTCACAACTCAAGTCCGTTATGAATACTCATCATGGCTGGGGTGGCAGGATTCGAACCTACGAATGCAGCAGTCAAAGTGCTGTGTCTTACCGCTTGACGACACCCCAAAATATTATTAAGTTTATTAAAGAAAAGTCCCGGAACAAAACCGGGACTTTTGCATGTGGGGTGGAAGATGGGATTCGAACCCACGGTCTCCAGTGCCACAAACTGGCGCTTTAACCAGCTAAGCTACATCCACCGTACAGCAAGGATTATTATAGCACAACAAATAAATTTGTCAAGGATTTTTTTCGCTTTTTTCAAAAAAATTAACCTCTGCCTTATGTAAGACAGAGGTTATCATAAAATTATACCATAAATGCGTCGTGAACAGCTTTAACTGCGTTATCGGCGTATTTTTCTTCAATAAGGACTGAAACCTTAATCTCGCTTGTTGAAATCATAATAATGTTAATGTTTGCATCATAAAGAGCCTCAAACATTTTAGCTGCAACACCGGGATGAGATTCCATACCTGCGCCAACGATTGAAACCTTAGCAGTGTTATCATTTCTTTCGATTCTGTCATACTGGAAAGAAGAACTTGCAAGAGATTCAACAGCAAGAATTGCTTCGTTGCCTTGATCATGGGGAACAGTAAAAGAAATATCCTTTGTTCCGTCGCGACCAACAGACTGAAGAATCATATCAACGTTTATATTATGCTGGGCTAATTTATTAAATACCTTAAATGCAATTCCGGGGGAATCTTTAAGACCAACGACAGAAATTGTTGTTACATTAGTATCTTTTGCTACGCCTCTTATAAGAGTTTTTTCCATTTTAACATTCTCCTTTACTATTGTACCGGGCTTATTTTCAAGACTTGAAAGAACTTCAAGTTCAACATTATATTTTTTGGCCATTTCAACTGAACGGTTATTAAGTACCTGCGCACCTAAGGTTGCAAGTTCAAGCATTTCATCATAAGCGATTTCATCCATTTTAATCGCAGTGCTTACTTTGCGCGGATCGGCAGAATAAACGCCATCAACATCAGTATAAATCTGGCAACGCTTAGCGTTAAGAGCTGCCGCAAGAGCAACAGCGCTGGTATCAGAACCGCCACGACCGAGCGTTGTTATGTCATCATATTTATTTATGCCCTGGAAACCGGCAACAACAACTATTTTTTTCTTAGCAAGTTCTGTTTGAATTCGTTCTTTTGTAATTTTCTTAATTCTGGCATAAGTGTGGTTTGAATCGGTATTAAATCCTGCCTGCCAGCCAAGAAGGGATATAACCGGGAAACCGAGTTTTTCTATTGCCATTGCAAGAAGCGCAATTGAAATCTGCTCACCGGCACACAAAAGAACATCCATTTCGCGTTTTGAACAACCGTCGGGATTTATTTCTTTTGCTTTTGCTATAAGATCGTCTGTTGTATCTCCCTGAGCAGAAACAACAACAATAACATCGTTTCCTTTTTTATAATCCTCAACAACTAAATTTGCAACATTAAAAACTCTTTCGGCATTGGCAACTGATGTTCCGCCGAATTTTTTTACGATTAAAGACATATATAACCTCCGTTAAAAAAGCGTGTGCATAACTTTAACATGATCCGCATTGATAGAGGAAACCTTATCAAGAATTTCGCTTTCATTTTCATTGTTAGTTATGAAAGCAATTTCTTTATCTTCAGGATTTTTGATGTTCCAAGTTATGTCACTAAACTGATTATTAAACTTTTCAAGCATTAAATCATAATTTTCTGATTTAATGCAAACATAAAGACGAACTTTCTCGTTATCTTTTGTGATATATCCTTCTTCGGCAGACTGCCAACCGATGAATTTTCTTGAATCAAGATGTTTTGCGCAGTCAATAATATCGGCAACAACTGCACTGGCGGTCGGCATTTTGCCGGCACCTTTTCCATAAAATACAACTGTACCTACTGCATCTCCCTTTACGGCAACTGCATTATAAACTCCGTTAACATTTGCAATAATATTATCGCGGTCAACAAGAGTGGGGAAGACGCTTGCTGAAACTTTCCCGTTTGCAAGTTTTTTTGCTCTTCCGATAAGCTTAACAGAGCAATCGAATTTTTCGGCATACTTAATATCATTTTCGCTGATATCTGTTATACCTACAGTTTCCACTTGTTCAGGGAAGATATGTTTACCAAAGGCAAGTGAACCTAAAATACAAATTTTTCTGCAAGCATCGTGACCTTCAATGTCTGCTGCGGGGTTTCTTTCGGCAAAACCGTTATCCTGTGCGGATTTTAACGCGGATTTGAAATCTGTATTCTCTGTAATCATTTTATTAAGAATATAGTTTGTTGTTCCGTTTAATATTCCGTATATATCGGTTATTTCATTTGCGGCAAGACATTGTGCAATAGGACGAATTATCGGTGTTCCGCCGCCAACAGATGCTTCAAACATAAAATTAACATTTTTTTCTTCTGCAATTTTAAGAAGCTCATCGCCCTTTGCGGCAACAAGTTCTTTGTTTGAAGTTACAACGCTTTTTCCTGCAAGTAAAAGTTGTTTAACAAAATCGTAAGCCGGATTTAACCCGCCCATAACTTCTGCAACGATTTTTACCTCAGGATCATTTAAGATCTCGTTAAAATCTTTTGTAAACAAGTTGTCATACGGTAGACCGTTAAAATCTCTGATATCGAGGATATATTTTAACTCGATATTATCTTTTACTTTTTCGCAAATTCTTTTGTTTTCACGGGTTAAAAGTTCGGCAACGCCTGATCCAACGGTTCCGTGACCCATAACTGCTACTTTAATCATTTTCTACCTCTTTTCAGTCTGCTTTTATGTTGATAACACCTTTAATATCCTTTAATTCACGAATAAGATCATTAAGAGATTTAAGAATATTATCTGTTCCGATTGACATTGTAACCTTTGCCGTTCCGTCAACGGGAGTACTTTGATTAACCGTTATAATGTTTCCGCCTTGCTCATAAAGCTTTGCCGCAAGAGCGGAGAAAACACCGGGTTTATCGGATAGTATTGCGGTAAGGTTTGCAAATGTTGTTGGATTTTGTTCGTATTTAAAAACAAAATTCTTATACTTATAATATGCGCTTCTGGAAAGCCCGACCTGCTTTACCGCAGCGGAAACATTCGGAGAAACACCGTCTGACAAAAGCTGCTTTACTGTTAAAACTTTTGTAAAAACATCGGGTAATATTTCGGCATTTACAAGAATAAGAGAATTTTTATTCATAAATTTGTCCTCCATTCGAAAACGCTGTTCATAATTATACTACAACAGTTTTCTAAAATCAATACTTTTTTTAAGTTACTTAAATTAAATTTCGGCATAGAATGTTTTATAGGAATAAAAAGAACAAAAGGAGAATATAAATGCAACGATACAAAGTTTCAGTTCAAACTGCAACTTATGCGATGAAGGGAAAAGAACTTTTGCGCAGAAACAGAATTTCAGCTGAGATCGAGCGTAGAACAGAAGACATTGGGAAATACGGTTGCGGTTACAGAATTGTTTTTAATGACGATACCGAAGAAACAGGGATTGCAATATTAAAACGCAACGGAATAAGAATACTAAATATAAAAAAAGAAGCAGTCCTTTAAGGGCTGCTTTTAATAAACGGGTGGAATATATGATATATCTTGATAATGCCGCAACAAGCGGAAAAAAACCTAAAAATGTTGTTGCTGCCGTAACAAATACTTTGATAAATCTTTCGGCAAATCCCGGCAGAAGCGGACATAAATTATCCGAAAGGGCAGAAATGCTGGTATATGATACAAGAAATAAGATAAGCAATTATTTTGGTGCATCAGGGCCGGAAAAAGTGGGGTTTACCGCAAATTGCACAATGGCAATAAATGCGGTGATTAAAGGAATAGTTTCAAAAAACGGTCATATTATAACAACTGATTTTGAGCATAATGCCGTTATGAGACCGATAGTAACAAACGGTTATAATTATACATCAGTTTCTGTTTCTTTTAGTGATAAATCAAAAACGCTTAATGAAATAGAAAAAGCTATAAAAGATAACACGGAGCTGATTATTGTAACGGCTGCTTCAAATGTTTTCGGGTTTGTTACGCCGATCAAAGAGATAGGGCAAATTGCAAAAAAACACGGAATTCCATTCGCGGTTGATGGTGCGCAGGGAGCCGGTGTTATTGACCTTGATATGAAAAAGAATTACATTGACTATCTTTGTGTTGCTCCGCATAAGGGACTTTATTCCCCAAGCGGAATAGGAATACTTATTGCAGAAAAAAACATTAAAAATACGCTGATTGAGGGTGGAACCGGAAGTGATTCGGTAAATCTTTTTCAACCAAGATTTATGCCTGATATGATTGAAAGCGGAACACAAAATCTTATCGGTATCGCCGGAATAAATGCCGGAATTGATTTTATTTATTCAAACAAAAATCTATATAAAAAAGAGATTGAACTGGCTTCAATACTATATGATCAACTAAGTCGGATAGAAGGTGTTGTTCTTTATACAAAGAAACCCGTAATAAATGAATTTGTTGCCGTAGTTTCATTTAATATTGAAGGTCTGTCATCTCAAAAAACTGCCGCATTATTAAATGATAGTTCAATTGCGGTAAGAGCCGGACTCCATTGCGCACCGACTGCTCATATAAAAATGAAAACAATCGATATCGGCACAGTTAGAATTTCGATAGGTTATTTTAATACATTGCAAGAAATATTAAGTACAGTATCAGTTATTAAAAAAATAGCAAAAAGGCGAAAAAATATATTGAATGAATAAATTTTTTGTGCTAAAATAATATAGATAAAAAAATAAAGGATGATTTTATGAATTCTATCCTGAATGCAATATATTCATTCGGAAATGAAATAATGTTTGCAATATCAAGTCTTAGAATATGGGATGTTATCGATATTGCGATCATTGCTTTTGCTGTTTATAAAGGTCTTACATTTTTTCGCGAATCAAGAGCAGGTCAGCTAATTAAAGGATTTGGCATTTTAATTGCTTTATATGCTTTGGCTAACTGGCTTAGTCTTTATGTTTTGCGTTGGGTTTTGTCAGTTGTTGTTAATTCTGCGCTTATTATTCTTGTTGTTGTTTTCCATCCGGAAATTCGCCGTTTGCTTGAAAGAGTTGGTTCTTCAAAACTAACCGGAACTCTTTTTGCGAATGCCGATAATAATATTCGCGATTGTTTGGATTGTTTATCCCGCTCAGCCGGAATAATGAGTAAGTCAAAAACCGGTGCTTTGGTTGTTATCGAAAGAAAAACATCTTTAAGTGAAGTTGCTTCAACCGGAACGATAATTGATGCTCAGGCTTCGGTTTCAATAATTGATAATATCTTTTTTCCGAAATCTCCTTTGCACGACGGGGCGCTGATCATTCGTGACGGAAGACTATATGCCGCCGGTTGCATTCTTCCGCTTACGCAGTCACAAGAACTTTCAAGTAATTTGGGAACGCGTCACCGTGCCGCTGTTGGAATGAGTGAAAACTCTGATGCCGTTGTTGTTATTGTTTCGGAAGAAACCGGCACTATTTCCGTTGCTATTGATGGAAAACTTAAATCCGGATACACTGTGAGCTCGCTTAAAACAGAACTTTTTGAACTGTTTGTAAGTGAAACTGATGAATCGGCAAAATCCATAAAAACCCTTTTGCGAAAGAAAAGCATAAATAAAGATAATGCAGATGGGGAGGATGTTAATAAATGAAAAAAATAAGAAACAAATTTGATCCTCATCGACTCTTCTATAATAAACCGTTTTTAATTTCTGCCTCAATTTTAATTTCTTTTATTGCTTGGCTTGTTGTTACGTTAAATCAAAATCCAACTCGTGAGCAAACCTTTACCGGTGTTTCGGCTAATATTTCTGTTGAAAATACCGCTGTAAGTGATTTAGGGCTTGGAATTGTGAACGATTATTCCAAACAGAAATTTTCTGTAACCGTAAAAGGACCTAACTATGTTGTCAGTTCTCTTAAATCAGAAGACTTTTTGATCTCTGCAGATCTTTCAAATGTAACGGCTCCGGGAAAATACACCTTAAAACTTAACGGTTCTCGAAACAGCTCTGCTTCTGACTATACATTTTCTTCAATTTCACCTGCTACGATTGATTTAACATTTGATTATTTTGATACAAAGGATTTTACATTAAATCCGAAACTTCTCGGTGTCAGTGCTGCTGATGGTCTTATTGCCGAAAAACCGATTGTAAGCAATTCTGATCAAAATGTTATCACTGTTAAAGGTCCTCGAAGTGAGATGTCTAAAATTGCATCTGTAAGCGCGCTCTGCAATGTTGATAAAACTCTCTCTCAAACACAAACTTTTGAAAGTGATATCGCGATTTACGGAGCAGATGAAAAGATCCTTTACAGATATACTGTTGACGGCAAAATACTTGATGCTAATGAAAATGAAATTTCTCAATCTCCGTTAACACTTTCTTTCCAGTCGGTTAAGGTAACGCAGCCTATTTCCAAAAAGAAAGATGTTTCGGTCAATGTTTCTCTTACAAATATTCCGGATGGATTAACGCTTTCTGATTTTGCATATAAAATAGATCACACAACAGTAACTGTTATCGGGGCTCCTAATGTGGTTGATTCTATGAACACTCTTAGTCTTGCGGATATTGATGTCCGTACTATTTCTCCGGATAAAGCCTCTTTTGATGTTGCTGCAAAATTGCCTGAGGGAGTTAAACTTTTCGATAGTATTGAAACATTTAAGGTTGACTTTGATCTTTCCGGTTTCAAAACCGCTGTTTTCACCGTTTCTGATTTAAGGTTTGAAAATTTAGGTGAGGGACTTAATGCAAAGAAAAACAGTTATATTAAAAATGTTATTATTTGCGGTAAGGAAAATGAAATAGCATCAATCAAAAATAATAATGTTTATGCAGTTATTGACCTTAAGGATTCAGCTGTCGGCGATCATACCATAGAAGCTGAAATTCATGTTGAAGGCGTAAATGGTGTTTGGCAGGTCGGATATTATACTGCTTCCGTTTCAATTAAATAGTTTTTTAACAGATACCGCCTTATATGCATAAAATAAAACGAGGTGGTATCTGTGCTAAAAGCGATAATATTTTCTGTTGCTCTGCTTCTGTGCGTTTGCGGTTTATCCGATTTTATTTTTTTCATAAAACTGTATTTCATAAAAACAAAGCATTGTTCGGTTTGTTATACTCTTGTTTATCTTGATGAAAATTATACCGATACTTTGAGACTTATTTTATGCAAGCATAATTGGTTCGGAAGTTTATATACCGATAAAACCGTTGCGGTCATTTCGGCCTTAACGCCTGAGCAAAAGGCGGATTGCATTGAGCGATTTAACAATGATTTTATTATTTTTTGTGATTTTGATAATATAAAAACCGGATGTTTTAACGGAGAAATGTAATGAACGAAATTGTAAATGACGGCTTAGAGCTTGTAAAAGGAACAGTTGATAAAATTACATATAAAAACGACAGTAACGGTTATACCGTTGCTGTTGTTTCTGTTTCCGGTGAAAAGTTAACGGTTGTCGGTTATATGCCTTTTTTAAGTGAAGGTGAATCTTGTGAATTTTCAGGTGAGTTCACTAATCATCAAACCTATGGATTGCAGTTTTCAGTTAAAAGCTTTACAAGATGCACGCCTGCTACTCTTTCGGCAATTTTGAAATATCTTTCATCGGGAATATTAAAGGGCATAGGCCCTGCAACTGCACAAAGAATTGTTGAAAAATTCGGCACAGATTCCCTTGATGTAATTGAAAATCATCCTGAAGATCTCTCAACGCTTCGCGGCATTTCGCTTTCAAAAGCTCAACAGATAAGTGAAAGTTTCAAAGAACAATTCGGTATTCAAAATCTTCATATAATGCTTTCGCCTTATGATATATCTCCCGAAGGATGCATTAAGATATACAAAAAATTCGGTAAAAATTCAGTTGATGTAATTAAAGAAAATCCTTATATAGTCTGTTCATCTGATATCGGATTTTCTTTTGAAAAAGCGGAAAATATCGCGTACGGACTTGGCGTTGAGCCGGATAATATTGATAGACTTTGCGCCGGTATAATATACATATTTCATTTTAATTTATCTAACGGTCATACATGCCTTCCGAAAGATAAGGTCGTTTCAGCAGCGGTCAATATGCTTGAAAGCGATGAAAGCAGAATTGAAGAAGTTATTACGTTGCTTACAGAAAGACTTGAACTCAGAACGTTAAATATTGATAATAAATGCTTCTTAGCTTTGCCCGAGCATTTTGATGCTGAGCGCTATATTGCTTCAAGACTTCACATGGTTTCAAATAATGTAAAAGATATTATTCCGCTTGATGAACTTGAAATCGACTATGTTGAAAATATTCACGGAATAAAATTTGAAGAATTGCAGCGCGTTGCTATAAAAACTGCTTTTTCAGAAGGATTTGTTGTTATTACCGGCGGACCGGGTACCGGTAAAACAACAACGCTTAACGGTATAATCGAGCTGTTTGAGAGAAGAGATCTTGATATTATTCTTGCTGCGCCTACCGGCAGAGCGGCTAAGAGAATGACCGAACTTACAGGGCGTGAAGCAAAAACAATTCACCGTCTTTTAGAGGCCGATATTACAAATGACGGAAAGCATACTTTCGGTCGCACTGAAAAAGATCCGCTTACTGCCGATGTTATTATTGTTGATGAAGCTTCAATGCTTGATAGCCTGCTTTTTCAGGCACTTCTTCGTGCGTTAAAGCTTTCGTGCAGAATAATTCTTGTAGGTGATGCAAATCAGTTGCCAAGCGTTTCTGCAGGTAATGTTTTGAGAGATATTATTAAGTCTGAATGTTTTCAAACAGTTTTCTTGTCAAAGGTTTTCCGTCAAGCAAAACAGAGTAAAATTATAACGAATGCTCATGCGATTATTAACGGCGAAAAAAGTGATTTTTCTAACAAAGAAAGTGATTTCTTTTTTCTTAAAAGATATAGTGAAAACGAAACGGTTAATACGGTTCTTGAATTGTGTGTTGACCGTCTTCCCGCGGCATATAATTTTGATTTTGTTAAAGATATTCAAGTTATTTGTCCTTCAAGAAAAATGTCTTGCGGAACCTATAATCTAAACAATCTTCTTCAAGCGTGTTTGAATCCGCAAAGTGATAAAAAAGTACAGTTATCATATAAAGGCGTGTACTTTCGCGAAAATGATAAGGTTATGCACATAAAAAACAATTATGACCTTCAATATACAAAAGATAACGGTGAGGAAGGTTTCGGCATTTATAACGGAGATGTTGGAATAATTGAAAAAATAGACCTTAAATCAGGAACACTTAAAGTCAGATTTGATGATAGGGTAGTTGTTTATCTCAAAGAACAGCTTGATGAACTTGAATTAGCATATGCTGTAACCGTTCATAAAAGCCAGGGTAGTGAGTTTGAATGTGTTGTTATTCCGCTTTTTGATGTTCCTTCTAAACTTGTTTATAGAAATCTTCTTTATACTGCGGTTACAAGAGCAAAAAAACTTTTAATTATTGTTGGTGATGAATCTTTATATAAAAAGATGGCTCAAAATGATAAAAAATCTCTCCGTTATACCTGTCTTGATAAATTTTTAAAGGATGCCGAAAATGAATTTTAACCGTTTTGAAAAAGCCAATCCTTTTATTCAAATGATTTATCCTAATAAATGTGGCTCCTGCGGTGAAATAATAGAAGAAAATAAATTCTTTTGTAAAAACTGTGAAGAGACCGTTCAGGTCGTTGATCAAAATAAAACTTGCAAAATTTGCGGAAATGAAACCCAAGATTGCAGATGTTCTTCTTCGATTTTTCGCTTTCAAAGAAATATTTCGGTTTTCAAGTATAATAATGCCGCAAGAAATGCCATTCTTTCTTATAAACTTAAAAGACATACCGAATATCGGTTTTTCTTCGGCTCAAAAATTGCCGAAATCTGCAAAAAAGAATATGCGGATGTCAAATTTGATGCTGTAACCTATGTTCCGACATCATTAAAGCACAGAATAAGAAACGGATTTGATCATTCATACCTTTTGGCAAAAGCAGTTGCTGATGAATTAGGTTTGCCGTTAATTAAAACACTTAAATGTAAGATTATTAAAAAGGATCAACACGGTCATTCTTATAGAGAAAGAAAGGCAAATATTATAGGGAAGTATAAATCTTGTGCAAATGTTTCCGGCAATGTTCTTTTAATTGATGATATTTTCACAACCGGTTCAACAGTTGATGAATGTACTAAAGTCTTGTTGTTTTCCGGTGCTCTTAAGGTTTACAGTGCAACTGCATTGATAACAATTCCTAAAAGAGATGTTGAAACCTAAAACAAAATGTAATATAATATCGGTGGTGATAAAATTATGCCTTCTGAAATTGGAATAGATTTAGGATCTTATAAAACTGTTATTTTCAGCGGATCAAAGGTTGTTCTTGAACATCCTTCTGCCGTTACTGTTGATGCCGAAACATACGAGCCGATTTTTTACGGCGAAAAAGCAAGACTTACAATCGGAAGAACGCCCGATACTTTAATCTGTATTCCTCCGATCAAAAAGGGTGTTATTGCTGACTATGATATTTCCGAAATGATGCTTAAAGAGTATATGAATGAAGCATTTGGAAATAAGGTTTTGCGTCCCTCGATAATTGCAACATTACCTCCTGGAATGACAGACCTTCAACATCATTCACTTTCAAATGTTATTGAAGCCGCAGGAGGCAGAAGTGTTACGATTATTGAAAGTCCGCTTGCAATCGCTTTTGGTCTTGATCTTGATTTTTCTAAACCTTGCGGATATCTTATCGTTGATTTCGGCGCAGGAACTACGGACGCTGCCGTTGTTTCAATGGGTGGTATCAGCGAAAGTGTTTCGATTAAAACCGGATCATTGGATATAGATGAAGAAATAATCAAGTATGTTCGCAAAGTGTTTAATATTGAAATCGGTGCTTTAATGGCTGAAAAAATAAAAATGAATATAGCTTCCGTTTCTATGCGAAATGTTGAGGTGGCAATGGTCGCAAAGGGCAGAAATGTTTTCACAGGCCTTCCCGAAACATTTGAAATAACTTCCGAAGAAATAAGAGAGGTTATACTAAGTGTTATTGACGTTATATGCACAGAAATTAAAAAAATGCTTCTTAAAACCGATCCCGATCTTATTGCCGATATCAAAGAAAGCGGAATGTTTTTGGGTGGCGGAGGTGCGCTTTTGTCCGGTCTTCAACAACATTTGTCTCGAACATTCGATATGAAGGTAAATCTTATTGATGATCCTGCGCACTGTGTTGTAAAAGGTGCGGCTGCCGCCCTTAGAAATCCGGAAAGCTTGAAAAACATAAATTATCAGTTAAGAACTCTTTCAGAACTTGAAATTAAATAATCTTTTTTCTTGACAAACATATTTTTTGTGTTATAATAGTTCACAACAGAGAAGAAGAACTATCCCGTTCTCACCTTATTGTGGTTTATCGATAGGGTTAATATGCTTTAATGTATGTTACAGACGTGGATGGGTTTTCTGCGTCTGTATTTTATTGCGGAGGTGCTTTATAATAGGCAGCAAAGAATTAGCGATCAACGAAGCCATAAAGTTCAGTGAAGTCCGTGTTATTGATTCGGACGGTAGCCAGTTGGGTGTACTTTCTATCGATAAGGCGCAGGAGGCGGCAGTTGCCAAATCTCTTGACCTTGTTGCAATTTCCCCAAATGCAAATCCGCCTGTTTGCAAGATTATGGATTACGGTAAATACCGTTTTGAACAGGCTAAAAGAGAAAAAGAAAACCGCAAAAATCAAAAGGTTATCGAAATCAAAGAAATTCGTTTGGGTCTTGGAATTGATGTTCACGATTTTCAAACTAAAGGCAATCAGGCGATTAAATTTCTTGATCACGGTAATAAGGTTAAGGTTTCCATTCGCTTCCGCGGAAGAGAAATGGGTCATCCCGAAATCGGTATTGATACAATGACTCGTTTTGCGGATTACTGTGCAGATCATTGCATAGTTGAAAAAGCTGCTAAAATGGAAGGACGCAATATGTTAATGTTTTTAGCCCCTAAGTCGGCTAAATAAGATATTTAAGGAGGATTTATCATGCCTAAGATCAAAACTCACAGTGGTGCAAAAAAGCGTTTCAAACTCACTAAGACCGGCAAGGTTAAGCGTGCTCATGCTTTCAAGTCTCATATTCTTAACAAAAAGACTACAAAGCGTAAGAGAAATCTTCGCAAGGTCGTATGTGCCGATGTAACAAATGTTGCAAAGGTTAAGAAAATGATTCCGTATAAATAATTAACGGTTAACTTGAAAGAGAGGTAAAAATAAATGGCAAGAGTAAAAGGTGCGTTAGCAACACGCAAAAGAAGAAAAAAGACTTTAAAGCTCGCCAAAGGCTATTTTGGCGCAAAATCAAAGCTCTTTAAAATGGCTAAACAGGCGGTAATGAAATCCGGCAATTATGCTTATATCGGCCGCCGTCAGAAAAAGCGCGATTTCCGTCGCCTTTGGATCACAAGAATTTCTGCTGCTGCTAAGATGAACGGTATGAATTATTCAACATTCATGAACGGTCTTAACAAAGCAGGTGTTCAGATAAACCGTAAGATGCTCGCAGACATCGCAGTTAACGATGCAGCAGGTTTTGAAAACCTTGCTAAAGCTGCAAAAGATGCTCTCAGCAAATAATTGATTTTTTTCGCCCGGGTGAAAAACCTCGGGCGACTTTGCTTTATTTTGGAGGTGTTTTTTTGAATAATTTTGAGCGAATTTCATCCCGCAACAATGCAAATATAAAGCTGATTTGCTCTTTGAATGAGTCTGCTAAACAGAGAAAAAAAGAAGGTCTTTTTGTTCTTGAAGGACTTAGAATTTGTCTTGATGCGCTTGATAATTCTGTTGAATTTCAGTCTCTTTTTATTGAAGAATCATCTCTTAAAAAACTTGAAAATCATATTAAAAAATTATCCTTAAATTCTAAAAAATGCTATGTTGTTGATGACTTTGTTTTTAAGAAAATTTCCGAAACAAAGTCAAGTCAGGGAATAATTGCCTGTGTTAAAATTCCCGAAAATAATTATAAACCCCTGCAAAACGGAAGATATATCGCACTTGAGGATATTCAAGATCCCGCAAATATGGGTGCGGTTTGCAGAACTGCTGAGGCGCTCGGCCTATCCGGTATAGTTATAACCGAAAACTGTGTTGATCCGTTTTCTCCGAAATCTTTACGCGGATCTATGGGTACTCTTTTGCGTATGCCCATTTTCAAAACTTCTAATATTATCAATTTTGCAAAAGAAAACAATCTTCGAACGGTATCGTTCGTTGTTAATAATAAAGCAAAGCCCGTTTCGTCGGTCTCTTTTTCTGACGGTGATATAATTTTGATCGGCAATGAAGGAAATGGGCTAAAAGAAGAAACAGTATTAAACAGCGATTTATGCGTATATATAAATATGCAAGGTTCGGTTGAGTCTCTTAATGCCGCAACTGCCGCTTCGATAGCAATGTGGGAGTTGATGAAAAAGTGATTGAAAAAGAAAACCTACTCAGGATTATCTTGGCATACGGCGTAGGCACCGTTAAGGGATTTAATCTTTTCAAAAAACTTGCGAGTACCTGCCTTGTTTCGGTTAATTTCAAAGAGATGATAAAAGACGAAAGATTAACCGAGGAAGAAAAGAATAAGCTTTTATCTGTTGATGAAGATAGAATATATGATATTCTTGATGGTTGCTATGAAAATCATATTGAAATAATTACGATTTTTGATCCGCGTTTCCCAAGAAAACTTATCAATATCGATATACCGCCTTTGATAATTTATGTTAAAGGCGAAATATGTTTTTCCGATCGTTTTCCGTGCGTGTGCGTTGTTGGTCCTCGTAAAATTTCGGATTTTGGAAAGAAAGCGGCTTATTCAATAGGATATCGTTTGGCAAGAGCGGGTATAACCGTTATCAGCGGAGGTGCGGTTGGTGGTGATGCTGCGGCGCTTAAAGGAGCGATTAAAGCGCAGGGAAACTGTGTTTCTGTTCTGCCGGGCGGAATATTAAGCGATTATATCGCGGAAAACAGAACTCTTAGAAATAAAGTCCTTGAAAACGGATGTCTTATAAGTGAATTTCCGCCATTTGCTTCTCCTCCGAAATATGCTTTTAAGCTGAGAAACAGACTGTTATCGGCGCTTAGCAACTCGGTTTGTATAGTAGAAGCCGGTGAAAAAAGCGGAACGCTTATTACCGCAAACTATGCCGCACAGCAGGGAAGAGATCTTCTCGTTATTCCCGGAAATCCGTCTTCACCGTTTTATAAAGGATCTAATCAACTGCTTAGAGACGGTGCAATTCCGCTTATTGATACATCTGATATTTTTGTTACATTGCTTCCAAAATATGCCGAAAGAATTGATATAGATAGGGCTTTTACAAAACCATCAGAAAATCAGAAAGAAAAAGTTTCAAAAAAGACAATATTGACACTTTCAAAAGAAGCACAAGTGTTGTATAATAATATGGATAAGCAAATATTTTCCACTGATGATTTGTTGTCCTTCGGTCTTAGTACGGATTCTATTCTCTCGGCATTGACCGAGCTTGAATTAAACCTGCTTATAAAGCCGTTGCCCGGTGGAAAATATAAAATGATAAAATAAGGAGATTATGTATGCAGAAACTTTTGATAGTTGAGTCACCAACAAAGGTGAAAAGCATTCAGAAATATCTTGGAAGCGATTATAAGGTTGTAGCTTCTATGGGACATATACGTGATTTACCTAAATCAAAATTAGGCGTTGATATAGAAAATAATTTCAAACCCCAGTATATCAATATGACCGAGAAAAGAGCACTAATCAAATCGCTTAAAGAGGCTGCGGCTGATAGCGATTGTGTTTATCTCGCAACGGACCCTGACCGCGAGGGAGAGGCAATTTCATGGCATCTTGCAACAATTCTCGGATTAAATCTTGATGATGCAAACCGTGTCGCTTTTAATGAAATTACCGAAAACGGTGTTAAAAGCGGAATGAAAGAACCGAGAAAGATTGATCTTAACTTAGTTGATGCTCAGCAGGCAAGGCGTGTTGTTGACCGTATTGTTGGTTATAAATTAAGTCCGTTTCTTTGGAGAAAGGTTAAAAACGGCCTTTCTGCCGGTCGTGTTCAAACTGTTGCATTAAAACTTATTGTTGACCGTGAGCGAGAAATCGAAAAGTTTGTTGCAAGTGAGTTTTGGAGTATTGATGCAAAGCTTTTAAGTAAGCATAAATCTTTTGATTCTAAGCTTTACGGTTTTGCTGATGGTAAAAAGATTGAGATAATAGAAAATGAAGAACAAGCGGCTAAAATTCTATCCGATCTTGAGGGGTGCGATTTTACCGTTTCATCTATCAAAAAGGGAACCAGGAATAAACAACCTGCTCCTCCTTTTATTACCTCGACTCTTCAGCAGGAAGCATCAAGAAAACTTGGCTTCACAGGTCAAAAAACAATGCGTGTTGCTCAGCAGCTTTATGAAGGCGTTGATGTTGCCGGCTTTGGTTCTTTAGGTCTTATAACCTATATGCGTACTGATTCACTTCGTATCAGTGAAGAGGCCAGAAAAGCCGGAAACGAGTTTATAATCAATGCATTCGGTAAGAATTATCTTCCCGATAAACCTCGTTATTTTAAAACTAAAAACGGTGCTCAAGATGCGCATGAGGCTATTCGTCCTACAACTGTTGCGATAACTCCCTCTGCCGCAAAAGAATCTCTCTCGGCTGATCAGTTTAAGCTTTATAAGCTTATTTGGGAGCGTTTTATTGCTTCCCTTATGGCGGCTTGCAAACAAAACACCGTTGCTGCGGATATTATTGCAGGGGATTATCTTTTCAAATCAAGTGGATATTCTGTTGCGTTTGATGGCTTTACAGCCCTTTATGAAGAGGGTAAAGATGATGAAAGCGCTGATATAAAACCGCTGCCTGAGATGAAGCAGGGTGATGTTCTTAAACTTAAAGAACTTTCAAAAAATCAGCATTTCACTCAGCCTCCTACTCGTTTCACCGAGCCTACGCTTATTAAGGCGCTTGATGAAAACGGTATCGGAAGACCTTCAACTTATGCACCAATTATTTCAAATATTCTTTCGCGTGAATATATTGAAAGAGATAAAAAAACTCTTAAACCTACAACTCTCGGTTGTGTTGTTTCAGATCTTATCAGTGAACATTTCAAAAAAATCATTGATGTTAAGTTCACAGCCAATCTTGAAACTAAACTTGATGAAATCGGATCGGGTAATCTCGGTTGGGTTGAAACCGTATCGGATTTTTACGGTGAATTTGATAGTTTATATAAATCGGCAGAAAAGGAATTAGAAGGGAAGCATGTTAAAGTGCCGGCAGTAGAAACAGATGTTGTATGTGAAAAATGCGGCAGAAAAATGGTAGAAAGATCCGGAAGATTTGGTAAGTTCCTTGCTTGTCCCGGTTATCCAGAATGTAAGAACACAAAGCCGCTTCCTGAAAATGAAGTTAAACAGCCTTGCCCTAAATGCGGATCTAAGCTTATTAAAAAGATTTCCAAAAAGGGCAAAAAGTTTTATGGTTGCTCAAATTATCCTAATTGTGATTTTGCTTCTCCCGGTGTTCCGACAGGTGATGTTTGTAAGGAATGCGGAAGTTACATTATCAGAGGGGTTAGAGGCAGTAAATATTGTATGAACTCAGAATGTGCTTCAAGAAAAAAGAATAAAGATGAGTGATATAAACGTTATCGGCGCCGGACTTGCCGGTTGTGAGGCGGCAAACCAAATTGCCGCTATGGGCATTTCGGTTGATCTTTATGAGATGAAACCTCTTAAAAAGTCTGCGGCGCATAAATCTGATAATTTTGCAGAGCTTGTTTGTTCAAATTCGCTTAAAGCCTCAAGAATTGATTCCGCTGCAGGTCTTCTAAAAGAAGAAATGCGCAGAATGGGTTCAGTTTGCCTTAATGCAGCGGATAAATGCTCGGTTGCGGCGGGTGGCGCTTTGGCAGTTGATAGGGATGATTTTTCTGCTCTTGTTACAAATGCTATAAAATCAAATCCGCTAATTACGGTTAAAAACGAAATCGTCAGTGAAATTCCAAAAGATAAAATAACCGTTATCGCAACCGGACCGCTAACCGATGATTCGTTGGCAGACTCTCTATCAAAATATATTTCTGTTGACTTTCTTTCATTTTTTGATGCGGCAGCTCCTATTGTAACCGATGAAAGTATTGATTATAACTTTGCTTTTAAGGCTTCAAGATATGATCATGGCGGTGATGATTATGTTAATTGCCCCATGAACAAGGCTGAATATGAAGCATTTCACGAAGCACTTATAAATGCTGAACTTGCTCCTTTGCACGAATTTGAAAAAAACGGTAAGGTTTATGAAGGTTGTATGCCTATTGAGGTTCTTGCAAAAAGAGGAACTGATGCTATTAGGTTTGGCCCTATGAAACCGGTTGGTCTTCGTGATCCGAAAACCGGACATAGACCGTGGGCAGTTTTGCAGCTTCGCAAAGAGAATAAAGAGGGAACGCTTCTTAATCTCGTCGGTTTTCAAACAAATCTTAAATTCGGCGAACAAAAAAGAGTATTTTCTATGATTCCCGCTCTTCATAATGCTGAGTTTATGCGTTTCGGTGTTATGCACAGAAACACATTTATCAACTCACCGAAGGTTTTATCAAGTAATCTTTCGCTTAAAATAAATAACAATATTTTCATTGCAGGTCAATTATCCGGCGTTGAAGGTTATATGGAATCTGCAATGAGCGGTATTGTGGCAGGAATAAATGCCGCAAGGCATTTTAAGGGTCAAGATCCGTTTATTTTGCCGGATTATACTGAATCAGGCGCTCTTTTATCCTACATAACAACAGATAATTCATCTGATTTTCAGCCGATGGGCGCCAATTTCGGCATTCTTCCGCCGTTACCCGATAAAATCAGAGATAAAAAAGAGCGATATGCCGCTTTTTCAAAACGCGCTTTGGAATTTTTTGATAAATTATAATTTTTAGGAGAAAAACTATGAGAATTGCTGTTGATGCTTTTGGTGGAGATAACGCTCCGAAAGAAATAGTGATCGGCGCTTCTGCCGCATCATTAGAGTATGGCGTTGAAATAACACTTTCAGGACAAAAGCAGATTATTGAATCAATAATTAAAGAAAATTCTCTTGAATTTTTCGGAGAACTTAAAATTATTGATACAAATGATGTAATTTCCATGCATGATGATCCAACATCAATTTTGAAAGCTCACCGTGAGTCTTCAATGGGTTTAGCTTTTGAAGAACTTAAAGATGATAAGGCTGATGCTTTTGTTTCGGCGGGTTCAACCGGTGCTGTTGTTGTTGGCGGAACTCTTATCGTTAAAAGAATAAAAGGTATTAAAAGACCTGCTCTTGCGGGACTTATTCCATCTCCTGATGAGCCTTATATGTTGCTTGATATGGGCGCCAATGCTGAATGTCGTCCCGAAATGCTATGTCAGTTTGCAGTTATGGCAAGTGTTTATATGACTGAAGTTTGCGGTATTAAAAATCCGAAGATCGGTCTTTTGAATATCGGAACAGAGGATACAAAGGGCGATGAATTGCGTCTTGAAACATATAAACTGCTTTCAAACGCTCCTATTAACTTTGTTGGTAATGTTGAATCTCGTGAAATGCCAAAGGGCGTTTGTGATGTTATTGTTACTGACGGTTTTACGGGCAACATTGCTTTGAAACTTATTGAGGGTACATCAATAACTCTTTTCTCTCTTATTAAAAAAGCCCTTTATAAGAGTATATTTAATAAACTTGCCGCTCTTGTTCTAAAAAAAGATCTCTATGCTCTTAAAAGTATGATGGATTCTTCTGAAGTTGGCGGAACTCCTCTTTTAGGTGTTTTGAAGCCGGTTATTAAAGCGCATGGATCTTCTGACAGAAAGGCAATTAAAAACGCAATAAGACAGGCAAAAATCTTTACTGAAAATAAAGTTATAGATAAAATTTCCAATAATCTTTCTTGAATCGGGTGTTTAATATTTGAAATCTCTTGAAAATAATTTAAAATATCAATTTAATGATATTTCACTTCTTGAAAATGCTCTAACTCATTCTTCGTATGCTAATGAGGTTAAATGCGCCGGTGGTTCAAATGAACGCCTTGAATTTTTGGGCGATTCTGTTTTATCTATAATCGTTTCTGATTATATTTATAAAAATTTCCCCGATATGCCCGAAGGTGAACTGACAAGACTTCGTTCATCTCTTGTTTGTGAAAAGGCACTTTGTTCTTTTTCAAGAGAACTTAATTTAGGTGAATATCTTCGACTTGGTAAAGGTGAAGATAAAGCGGGTGGCAGAGAAAGAGATTCTATTTTAGCCGATGCTTTTGAAGCCGTTCTTGCCGCGATTTATCTTGACGGCGGAATGGAAATTGCAAGAAATCATGTTATGAATTTTGTATTAAGAGAACTTCAAAATACCGATAAATCCGAAGCTTCAAAAGATTATAAGACCCTGTTGCAGGAAATTATTCAAAGAAATCCCGAAGAGTCGGTTACTTATGTTCTTATCGGCGAATCGGGACCTGATCATAATAAAACATTTGATGTTGAAGTTAGACTTAATTCAAACTGCATCGGAAAAGGTAGTGGCAGATCTAAAAAACAGGCAGAAGAAGCTGCGGCAAAGCAAGCACTTATTCTTATGGGTGAAAAGGTATGAGTAATCATGCCAATATCAGTATTTTTGTTCCGAACTTAGGTTGTAAGCATAGATGTAGTTTTTGCAATCAGTTTCATATAACCGGAAGCACATCTGCTCCGACCCCGCAGGATGTTATATCTGCTGTTAACATTGCAAAAATCTCTAAAAATTATGATCCCGCTTCAACCGAAATCGCATTTTTCGGCGGTAGTTTTACATGTATCCCGAAAAAATATATGCTTTCCTTACTTGATACGGCACACCTTTTTGTTAAATCAAATGAAGTTAGCGGAATAAGAATTTCAACAAGACCGGATGCCGTTGATGATGAAACACTTGAAGTTCTTTGTAAATACGGCGTAACATCGGTTGAGCTTGGCGCTCAAAGTCTTGATGATGCCGTTTTGAAAGTTAATTTCAGAGGGCATACGGCAGAAGATGTTTATGTCGCTTGCAAAAATATTAGAAAATTCGGTCTTTCACTCGGTCTTCAAATGATGACGGGGCTTTACGGATCTTCCGAAAAATCCGATCTTGAAACAGCGAAAAAGATTATCGACCTAAATCCCGATACTTTAAGAATATATCCTACTGTTCTTTTGAAAGATACATATCTTTATGAACTTTATAAACGCGGTGAATATCAGCCGCAAACGGTTGAAGAAGCCGCCGATCTTTGTTCTGAAATCATCCAATATCTTCAAAAGACAAATATTAAACTTATTCGATTAGGACTTCACACTATTGAAAAAGATTCATTTGTTGCAGGTCCTTTTCATCCCGCTTTCAGTGAGATCTGCAAGTCAAAAGTTTTCCTTGATTTAGCTCTTAAACAGCTTAAAGAAAAGGGCGATTATAACATATATGTTAATCCTTCTTGTCTTTCGCAAATGATAGGACAAAGAAAAGAAAATATAAAACAACTATTAAGTTACGGTTATAACTGCAAAGTTAAATCCGCAAATAATCTTAATGAATTTCAAATAACTGTCGAAAGGTGCGATGCTTAATGTTACTTAAATCTATTCAAATACAAGGCTTTAAGTCTTTTGCTGATAAAACTGTTCTTAAATTCGGCAAGGGCATAACCGCAGTTGTAGGTCCTAACGGAAGTGGTAAAAGTAATGTTGCTGATGCCGTACGGTGGGTTTTTGGTGAGCAGAGAGGTAAACAGCTTCGTGGAACTAAAATGGAGGATGGTATCTTTGCTGGAACTGAAAATAGAAAGCCACTTGGATATGCCTTTGTTGACATTACTCTTGATAACAGTGACCATACGCTTGATATTGATTATGAGGAGGTTACTGTTTCACGTCGTATTTTCCGTTCAGGTGAAAGTGAATACATGATAAATGGCGCTGCGTGTCGTCTTAAGGATATTAATGAGCTTTTCTTTGATACTGGTATCGGCAAGGAGGGCTATTCAATCATTGGACAGGGCCAGGTTGATAAGATTCTTAGTGGTAAGCCAGAAGAAAGAAGAGAGCTTTTTGACGAGGCTGTAGGTATTGTTAAGTTTAAAAAGCGTAAAGCAATCGCTCTTAAGAATCTTGAGAATGAGCAGGCTAACATTGTTCGTATAACAGATATTTTATCTGAGCTTGAAAAACAGGTAGGACCTCTTGAAACTCAGTCAGAGGT
>JAZUJA010000012.1:0-3748 GCA_045642495.1 Acutalibacteraceae bacterium | reverse complement strand
AATCATTAAGATTTATTTCGCCGAAAACCTCATCCCCGGATTGTAAAGGTGCACCGAAATATATAACGGAAAGTTTTGTACCTCTTTTAATTTTATTTTCGGACAAAATTTTGATATCTGATGAAGAATAGTTTTCGTGAGCATTAGGATCCGAAACAACAACAAATTTTTCCTCAACGGTTTTACCGTTATATTTTTCAAGAGCATCAATTTGATTATAAGCAAACAAAATTCTGATGCACACCAATATAAATAAAAACAATGCGGCTAAATAGTCTTTTCTGCCTTTTGAAAATAAAACATACAGAAAAATAACTGACGCATTAACAATAAAAACAATAGGTGCAAACTTATATTCGTAAGCCGAAATGCTTGCAATAATTGAAACGATTGCAATAAGCAAAAGCGGTCTTTTCATAAAATCATCTTGTCTTTTTCTTAGATTCGGTCCATGAAGTTACATCTTTTAATTCATTATATAAAGCAACATAGCTTTCATGGCGAGATTTCATAATATTTCCGTTATTTAACGCTTCAAGAACGGCACATCCTTTTTCGCAGGTATGAGAACAAGATGTGAAACGGCAAAAATCCAAATATTCTTTGAATTCCGGAAAGCAGTTCGGCAAAGCGATTTTGAAATCATAGTTTTCATTATTTAGCTCAACTGAGGAAAATCCCGGTGTATCGGCAATAAATCCACCATCGGGATTTATAAAAAGTTCAGTTTGACGGGTTGTATGTTTTCCTCTACCGAGTTTACGGCTTACTTCACCCGTTTGCAAAGAAAAGTTTTCAAAAAGCGCATTTAAAAGACTTGACTTGCCAACACCGGAATTGCCGGAAAACGCACAAACACAGTCTTTAAGTTCCCTTCGCATTTCGGTTAAGCCTTCACCTGTTTGGGCTGAAACGACAAAGGTTTTGAACCCGGACTTTTCATATATTAAAGGTAGATCACCAAATCCCCCTAAATCACATTTATTGAACACAATCACCGGCTCTATATTCATATAAACAGCATAAGCCGATAGTCTGTCTATCATAAGTGGATCAGGTGACGGAGTATTTTGCGAAGAAATAATAAAAAGTTTATCTATATTCGCGATAAACGGCCTTGATAAAATGTTTCTTCGCGGCAAAATTTCATCAACAATGCCCTTTCCGTTATCAGTTTCGCTTATCATTACCCTATCACCGACCGCAGGGGAAATCTCCGCTTTGCGAAAATTTCCCCTTGCTTTACATTCGATTATTTTATTTTGGGCAAAGGTATAATAAAATCCTGATATGGCTTTAACAATTATTCCCTGCATTATCTTATCTCAACTTTAGAGGTGATGTTTTCACCGCCTAATTGAACCTCATAAGTTGTAACCTTAGTTGAGAACGGGAATTTGAAGCTATAAGTATATTCGTTTCCTCCACCTGCGAGAACAGAATCTTTACTGCCGACCTTTTCGCCGTTTGCATAAAGAACAAGATTTCCCGTTTTTGCTTCATTGAAGATATATCCCGGAATACGAATATCAACATTGTAAGCATAGTTTCCGGAACTTATATATACTGTTACAGACGAACCCTCCGGTGCAGATGAACCCGAACCCGGTTCCTGCGAAATAACACAATCTTTCGGATAATACTTTTCATCAACGGAAACATCTCTTGTTTGAGTTGAGATTTTAAGCTTTGCATTTTCAATTTCGCGTTTTGCGTCCGCCTCTGACATACCAACAACATTAGGAATCTTTATTTCCTTATTTTCTTTACCTGTGCTTACATAAACGACAATTTCGGATTTTTCGGCAACAACGGTTGCTCTTGCGGGTTCAGTTCTTACAACAAGCCCCTTCTCAACATCATCATCCGATATTTCTTTTACTGTTGCAGTAAGGTTTTTGGATTTAAGTTCATTTGTCGCATAAGTTTCACTTTTTCCATAAACATCGGGTACTGTAACGGTTGCTTCGCCCATACTGATGAAAAGCGTAATCTTTGCGCCTTCTTTAATCTTCTTTCCCTTAGGAACAGACTGTTCACAAACCTGACCGATTTCAAACTTATCACTTGCCGTATAGTCAAAATCAATCTTAAATGTTTTATATTCTTTGCTTTCCTTAATCTGCTTTTCCGTTTGGCCTGAAAAATCAGGGCAAGCGATTTCAGCACCTGTACTTTTGAAAAGTTTCGGAAGGAAAACTATTGCCAAAACAATGATGGCGACAACAAGCGCAGATGCAACACCGGCAAGAATCGGAATCATATTGTTCTTTTCGCCACTTTTTTTCTTTTTCTTTGAAGTTTTATTGTTTCTTTCAGCTGGTTCGTCATAATCTTTTTCATTTACAGTTCCAACATACTTCGTTGGCTCATTATCAACAAAATAACTATACTTAAATGTAGCTGAAGGATCCTTTTTGAATTCTTCAATATCGCAAAGCATTTCAGCAGCCGACTGATAACGACGGTCAACATTTTTCTCCATAGCATGCATAGTTATCTGTTCAAGGCCAACCGGGATTGAGCTGTTAACTTCTGTTGGAAATTTAGGATCACGCTGAAGCTGCATTATAGCAACCGAAACGGCACTTTCGGCATCAAAAGGCAACTGACCAGTTAACATTTCATAAAGCATAACGCCAACTGAATATACATCTGCCTTTTCATCGGTCTTTTCGCCTCTTGCCTGCTCGGGACTGATATAATGAACAGAACCGATTGCTTTATCTGTGAGTGTTCTCTGCTCATTTCTTGCAAATCTTGCAATTCCGAAATCGGCAACTTTAATTGTACCGTCCGACAAAACCATAATATTTTGCGGTTTAACATCGCGGTGAACAATGCCTTTATCATGGGCATGCTGCAAGGCACGAAGAATTTGAAGTGTGAAGAAAACGGCATCCTTCCAGCGAAGGCTTCCCTGTCGTTCTATGTATTCTTTAAGAGTAATACCGTCAATATATTCCATAACTATATACTGGATAAGGTCACCGAAGCTTACATCATAAACCTTAACAATATTCGGATGTGAAAGAATTGCGATGGCTTTAGACTCATTCTTAAAACGGTTTATAAACTCATCGTTTTTAATGAATTCATCCTTTAATATTTTAATAGCAACCGTTCGCTCTTCAACATTATCATAAGCTTTATAAACAACCGCCATTCCGCCAACGCCGATTATTTCTTCAATTTCGTATCTGCCGTCAAGACGTTTACCAACATATTTATCCATAAAATTCAACCTTTCTGTTAATGTGAAACAACCACAACCGAAATATTATCTCCCCCGCCGTTTTTTATTGCTTCTTCAACAAGAACTTCGGGGACTGATGAAACATCCTCTGCTTTTAAGCTTTCAGCCAAAAACTGTGATTCAACAAAGTTTGAAAGTCCATCAGTGCAAAGAATAATTTTATCATTTTGCGAA
The DNA here is from genome assembly GCA_045642495.1 of Acutalibacteraceae bacterium. Lineage (GTDB taxonomy): Bacteria > Bacillota > Clostridia > Oscillospirales > Acutalibacteraceae > UBA737. The sequence continues at coordinate 318 of JAZUJA010000012.1, read as the reverse complement.
AAAGGAACTGTATAGCAATCTGCAATAACATTTTCCTCAACGCCAAGTGCACGCGTGATAACATTTTTATCGGGATGATTTTTTGCCTGTTCTGCTGTTAGTTTACCGCTTTCAATAAGAGATTGAACTATTGAATGGTCGCTTGTTATCTGATCGAGCACCTTTCCCATGTGATATGCTCTACTATCACCAACATGGGCAATCGATGCAAAATCTTTTTTAACAATAGCGGCAACTACCGTTGTTCCCATTCCCTCAAGATCGGTATTCTTTTTTGAAATTTCATAGATTTCAATATTTGCGGACAAGATAGCATTA
>JAZUJA010000011.1:0-7953 GCA_045642495.1 Acutalibacteraceae bacterium | reverse complement strand
TATTTTTTGAAATTTTCTGTTTTTTTATCAATAAAATATCGCGGACGATGTTTGGTTTCAAGATAAATTTTTCCGATATACTCACCGATTATGCCCAGGCACAAAAGCTGAATTCCGCCCAAAAAGCAAATTATGGAAACGGTTGAAGCCCAACCTTCTACCGAATTTCCCGAAAGCATTGTTACAACCGACCAGATTATTCCGATAAAACTTATGAAGGAAACAATCAATCCGAACGCCGTTATAAATCTTATCGGCTTTACCGAGAAGCTTGTTATTCCGTTAAACGCCAACGCAAGCATTTTTGAAATCGGATATTTACTTTTGCCTGCCATTCGCGATGAACGATCATAGTAAACGCAGGTTGAATGAAATCCGACCAGCGGAACCATACCGCGCAAAAAAAGGTTTACTTCCTTAAATTCCAAAAGAGATTTAAGCGCTTTGTTTGAGAGCAGACGATAATCGGCATGATCATACACAGTTTCGGCACCGAAGAAATTAAGCAGTTTATAATATCCTCTTGCCGTTGTTCGTTTCAAAAAGTTATCTGTTTTGCGGCTTTTTCGAACGCCATAAACGACATCGCAGCCATCGTGAAGCGCATCGATCATTCGGTCAACCGCATTTATATCATCCTGACCGTCACAATCCACTGTTATCACGGCATCACATTTATCGGCGGCGGTTTCAAGACCTGCAATAAGCGCGTTTTGATGACCGCGGTTACGCGAAAGCGAAATTCCGCAAAAATGACGATCGTTTTCGGAAAGTTCCTCAATTATCTTATAGGAAGAATCCCGGCTACCGTCATCAACGAAAAGAATACGGCTTTCATCGGATATTTTCCCCTCACTTACAAGATCGTTGATTTTTCCCAAAAACATCGGTGCGGTTACGGGCAAAACCTCTTGCTCGTTAAAAACCGGAACAACGATATAAAGAACCGTTTTCATTTTTTTCGCCTGCCTTTCATTTAATGAAAGTATATAATACCGCCTTATAATTTGTCAAGAAGCATCACCGATAAAGTTTTTAAGTCTTGCCTTAATCTGCCTTTCGGCACGACTGACCGCAACCTGCGACATACCGAGTACAACGGCAGTTTGATTTTGAGTGAGTCCGCGCATAAATCGAAGGGACACTATTTTACGCGAAGTTTCATCAAGTTTTGAAACCGCGATATCCACCGCGATTTTGGTTAAGGTTTGTTCTGTTCTATCCTCCTTTACATCAATTTCACTTTCACCGTTTTCGCCCGTTGTGAGAGAAATTACGGGACGGGCAGCAGAGAGAGCCTCGGATATTTCCAAAACGGAAAGACCCGTTTTTTCAGAAAGTTTGGAAACGGAAACATCGGTTTTGCCCTCTGCTTCAAGCATTTTTCTTGCCGAGGATATTTTGATATATCGGCTTTGCAATTCCCTTGAAACGCGAATACTGCCGCCATCACGAAAAAGGCGGCGCATTTCACCGAGTATAACGGGGACGGCATAGGTTGAAAAACAAAGGCCGCGTGAAGCATCAAAATTATCGGCGGCTTTAACAAGGCCGACACAACCCGACTGAAAAATATCCTCGTATTCAATTCCCTTGCCTGAAAATCTCTTAGCAAGACTGCGCACAAGAAGAATATTATCGGTTATCAATTTTTCGCGATCATCCATTTATACTGTAACGCGGATTTATCCGTTTGGTCATAACAACGGTTGTACCTTTGTCCGGCTTTGAATTTACACGAACCGAGTCCATAAAGCTTTCCATAACGGCAAAGCCGAGTCCTGCTCTTTCGCCGCCTACCGTTGTGTAAAGCGGCTCCATCGCCTGCTTTACATTATCAATTCCGCAACCCTTGTCCTTTATTGTTACTTTGAAAATGTTATCGGAAAGTATGTTTGCCGATATGTAAATTACTCCCGGTTGTTCACAGTAGGCATGAACGATGCAGTTTGTTACCGCCTCGCTCACGGCGGTTTTAATATCACTTATTTCTTCAAGCGTTGGGTCAAGCTGAGCCGCAAAGGCGGTTACTGCCGCACGGGCAAATGCCTCATTAGCTGACCGAGCAGGAATTTTCAAGCTGAACTGATTTACAATATCCATTTTTATCCTCCTTATTTTTTGCATTTATCAATGGTTGCAAGGCGATCTATGGACGCGAGTTTCATCACCTTATACACATTGGGCGATGCGCCCGTTATATGAAGCTTGGCACCGCTTGGTTTAAGAGTTTTATATCTGCCCATAACAAGACCTATACCCGAGCTATCCATAAAAGAAACAGCGCCGAAATCAAGCACCAAAAGTCCCGGATGGTTGGTTTCAACGGCGGAATCGATTTTTCTTCTTGTTTCTTTAAGGGAATGATGATCGATTTCGCCCGAAAGATACGCCGTTACAACATCGCCCTTAACATTTATTTCAACTGACAATTTTGCTCACCTCCGATAAAAAAAGAGCCACTATTATTATAGTGACTCTAAAAACCAAATTTTGTCGGATCAGAATGTGAAATTTTCGGGAAAATTGTCGAAAACGGAGAAAATATGCTCTGCAAGATAAAGCGAACCGAAAACAAAGACGGGCGCACCGTTTGATATTTCCACAGCCTTAACAACCGCACTTAGAGGATCTTTAACAATCCGCACATCTTTGCATTGCCTTTCGGCGCATTCAAAAAGCTCTTGCGCTTTTAAGCATCTTTCGTTCTGCGGAATTTCGGTGCAAACAGCAAAGGAGGCAAGCGGCAAAACGGCGGACAGCACCTTTTGATAGTCCTTATCCTTCATAACCGCCGCAACAACGCCGAAATTTTTATATCTTTTAACAACCTTACTCAGCGCTTCGGCGCCGCTTACATTATGGGCGCCGTCAAGCACAACAAGCGGATTTTTGCTTATCACCTGCATACGCGCCGGCATAAAGGCTGTTTTCAGTCCGCGTTTTATTGCCGCTTCATCAATTTTCAAATTGCAATTTTTAAGTGTTTCTATCGCGAGAACGGCATTTTTAATCTGATGCTCGCCCGAAAGGGTTGTTTTATAAATTATGCCTTTATATTCAAACTCATTCCCGAAAATATCGCATTTTGAATCAGAGATTTCTGAAGCGTCGGGCAAGAAAAGATTTTGGGTGCTGCTATTTATAATCTTCATCGCCTCCGGCGGTTGATCGTAATCGCAGATTACGGGACAGTTTTTGATAATTCCGCATTTTTGCCTTGCGATTTCGGCGACGGTGTTTCCGAGAACCGCCGTATGATCAAGCGCAATGTGAGTTATAACCGCCGCGGATTTACGGTTTAGGATATTCGTTGCGTCAAGTGCACCGCCCATACCCGTTTCAACAACGGCGATCTCAACATTTTGCTCGGCAAAATAAAGAAAAGCAAGCGCGGTTATAAACTCAAACTGATTAAGCGCAATATCAAGGTCGATTATTTTTTGCGACAGTCGGCACAAATCCGCTTCGCTTATATAATCACCGTTTATTTGTATCCTCTCACGAAAAGAGATGATGTCGGGCGAAATAAAAAGGCCCGTTTTATACCCAGCCTCCGCCAGTGTTGCTGCGCACATAGCGGCGACCGAGCCTTTGCCGTTTGTTCCGGCAATATGAATGCTATCAAAAGTGTTTTGCGGATCATTAAGGGCGGTCATCAGTTTTTCCATTCTCGAAAGGCCTGCTTTATATGTAAACTTGCCCAGCGATTTTATATATTTGATGCAAGATTTATAATCCATATTTTTCCGCCTTTCTTTTTGAATAGAAAAATTCATACTACACACAATACTTTTGGGGCAAATGACATTCGCATTTCCCCTTGCGATACACTAACCGCTTTCTTTTACGGGGAAACGCGGATGTAACGCAGATTTGGTCGGGAACGCTCGACCGATAAAAAGCCGACAGATGTTTTTTAATAAAATACTGTCGGCTTTTTTTATTACATATTATCGAGTTCTTTTTGTGCTTCTTCGATCATCTTGATCTTTTCAAGCACCTTTTTAAGAGATTCTCTTTGCTGTTCAACAACAGCGGCAGGAGCCTTATCAACAAAGCCCTTGTTATTAAGCTTCTTTTCAAAGAATTCCTTATCAACCATTGCCTTTTGAAGATCCTTATTAAGTCTTTCCTTTTCGGCGGCAACATCAACAAGATCACTCATCGGAATGAAGACCTGCGCGGAATCGGTTACAACACGAACCGCACCTGCGGTATCAAAGCCGTCACCTATCTGAACTTCACTAGCCCACGCAAGACGGCAAATATAGTTTTCGCCTGCCTTGAAGGTTTCGGGGAAAGCGGTTTGAATATAAACCTTTGCTTTTCTTGAAGGCGGAACATTCATTTCGCTTCTGCGGTTGCGGATCGCCTTGATAACGCTCATTATCTTCTGGAATTCCTCACGCTCAGCGGCATAGATAAACTTTTCATCATATACGGGATAAGAAGCTACTACAAGTGCCTTACCGGTATGGGGCATTGACTGCCAGATTTCCTCAGTGATAAAAGGCATAAACGGATGGAGCAGAGCAAGAGTGTTTGTGAAAACATAGGTGAGAACCGAACGCGCGGTATCAGCGACAACCTTATCTTCACTTTGAAGTCTTGCCTTGCAGATTTCGATATACCAATCGCAGAAAACATCCCAGATAAAGTCATAAAGCTTTTGAACAGCCATACCGAGTTCAAAGTTTTCAAGATTATCGGTTACCTCTTTGATAAGCTCGTTATACTGCGAAAGAATCCACTTATCCTCAATAGCAAAGTTTTCTTCGCAAAGGGGCATAACCTCGTTATTTTCAAGATTCATAAGAATAAATCTTGCGGCATTCCAAATCTTGTTTGCAAAGTTTCGGCTTGCTTCAACACGGCCCTCGATATAACGCATATCGTTTCCGGGGCTGTTACCGGTTGAGAGTGAAAATCTTAAAGCATCGGCGCCGTAATTATCGATAACCTCAAGCGGATCAATACCGTTGCCCAAAGACTTAGACATCTTTCTGCCCTGGCTATCACGAACAAGACCGTGGATAAGAACGGTGTTGAACGGAACCTTGCCCGTATGCTCAATACCCGAGAACATCATTCTGATAACCCAGAAAAGAATTATATCATAACCCGTAACGAGTGTGTTTGTCGGGTAATAATGCTCAAGCTCCTTGGTGTTTTCAGGCCAACCGAGAGTGGAGAACGGCCAAAGCGCAGAGGAGAACCAGGTATCGAGAGTATCGGAATCCTGATGGATATTTTTGCTTCCGCAATGCTTGCAGCAGCAGGGTTCTTCCTTTGCTACGGTTATTTCGCCGCATTCTTCACAGTACCACGCCGGAATTCTGTGACCCCACCAAAGCTGACGGGAAATACACCAATCCTTAATTGTTTCAAGCCAATGGAAATAAATTTTATCAAAGCGCTTGGGAACGAATTTCATTTCGCCTTTTTTAACCGCCTCGATAGCCGGTTTTGCAAGCGGTTCCATTTTAACGAACCACTGTTTTGAAACGCGCGGCTCAACACTTGTTCCGCAACGGTAACAAGTGCCAACATTATGGGAATATTCTTCAATCTTTTCAAGAACGCCCTCTGCCTGCAAATCTTCAACGATTGCTTTTCTTGCGGTTTCAATATCCATGCCGGCATACTTCGGATAATCGTCAACAATTCTTGCATCCTCTGTGAGAACATTGATAACCTCAAGGTTATGGCGAAGACCGACCTCAAAGTCGTTGGGGTCGTGCGCGGGGGTGATTTTAACCGCACCTGTTCCGAATTCTATTTCAACATAATCATCGGCGATAACCGGAATTTTTCTGCCTACTATCGGCAAAATAAGTTCCTTGCCGACGATATCCTTATATCTTTCATCATTGGGGTTAACCGCAACAGCAACGTCGCCTAACAGTGTTTCGGGACGGGTTGTTGCAAGGATCAAATAACCGCTTCCGTCAGCAAACGGATAACGAATATGCCAAAAATGGCCTGCCTTTTCTTCATATTCAACCTCAGCATCGGAAATGGAGGTATGGCAATGAGGGCACCAGTTGATTATTCTTTCGCCTCTGTAAATAAGGCCCTTTTCATAAAGGTTTACAAAAACTTCTCTAACGGCCTTTGAGCAGCCCTCATCAAGAGTGAAACGCTCTCTGTCCCAATCGCAGGAAGAACCGAGCTTTTTAAGCTGTTCAACAATTCTTCCGCCATACTGTTTTTTCCAATCCCATGCGCGCTCAAGGAAGCCTTCGCGGCCGATATCTTCCTTTGAAATTCCCTCTTCTTTCATTTTGGCAACAATTTTTGCCTCGGTTGCGATAGAGGCATGGTCGGTGCCGGGAACCCAAAGGGTATCAAAACCCTGCATACGCTTAAAGCGGATAAGAATATCCTGCAAGGTGTTATCAAGGGCATGGCCCATGTGAAGCTGGCCTGTAATATTCGGAGGCGGAATAACTATCGTATATGTTTCCTTGCTTTCATCGCAGGGCGCATGAAAGTATTTTCCTTCAAGCCACATTTTATAAATGCGGTCTTCAACCTCTTTAGGATTATACTGTTTTGCTAAATTAGCATCCATTTTTTTCTTCTCCCAAACTTTATTTTTTTGAATAATATTATATTTAATGATAATAATATAACTGTCGGAGCCAAACATAAGCCTGAACAAAGGCATAAAGCGTTTGCGGTTTGGTCCGGCATCCGTCCGGATCACGGCTTATGCCGCTTCGGGCGGTTTTTTTATATATCAAGCTTCGACTGTGTTGCGGTTGCCTGCGGCTTAAAGCTGCCTGCCGCCGGAAGATTTTTAGTGCGATAGCGGTGCTCACTTTCAAGCTCACCTGCCGAATACAGCTTGACCGATTGAACACGGTGACCCTTGCGCTGCGTCATAACAGCGATTCCGCCGTTATCCTTTGCCGCCTTTGCGGGAATTGATGCCGTGTTTACAAGCAACATTCTGCCGTTAGTTGATTTAATAAGTATATCACAATCTTCCGTAAAGTAAAGCACAGAATGAAGTTTATACTTTGCGCAATATGCTTTTATAAGTTTTTTGCGGTTGGTTTTTGTTTCATAGGATGAAAGCGGAACCTTTGCCACTCGGCCGTTATCAAACGCGAAAAGCATAAAGCCCTTATAATCCTTTGTGTCCACCATATAAACCGTGGACTCGCCTTCATCAAACGAAAGCTTACCGGGAATATAGTCACCTATAACACTTGCCTTACCGTCCGCAAAATCAAACACACGGGATTTATAAACCTGGCAGGAATCGGTGAAGAAAAGAAGGTCTTTATCGTTTGAGGACTCTATTTCCTCGATGATCTTATCGCCTTCTTTAAGTTTCTGTTCACCGCTCATTCTAAGCGACTGCGGAGTGATTTTCTTAAAGTAGCCTTCTTTTGTGAAGAAAAGCGTTACGGGTGAAGCATCGATAACCTCATCCTCATCTGCCGACTCTTCATCGGAGGTTGAGATGATTTCGGTTTTTCTCGGAACACCGTATTTTTTGATAACCTCATTAAGCTCATCAATGATTATCCTCTTAACGCGGGTTTTGGAGCTTAAAATATCCTCCATATCGGCGATCTGCTTTTGCAGGTCTTCGATTTCCGCCGTTCTTTTAAGGATATATTCGCGGTTAAGATGGCGAAGTTTTATCTCGGCAACATATTCCGCCTGAATTTCATCGATACCAAAGCCGATCATAAGGTTCGGAACGACCTCTTTTTCCTCGGCGGTTTCGCGAACGATTTTTATCGCCTTATCGATATCCAACAGGATTTTTTCCATACCTTTAAGCAAATGGAGTTTTTCCTTTGCCTTATCGAGCTTGTAATAAACCCTTCTTCTTACGCACTCTGTGCGGAAAGCGACCCATTCGGAAAGAATTTCCTTAACGCCCATAACGCGCGGAGATGCGGAAATAAGGATGTTGAAGTTGCAGGAAAA
>JAZUJA010000010.1:0-4732 GCA_045642495.1 Acutalibacteraceae bacterium | reverse complement strand
ACTATTCCGCACATAATAAGTCTTCTCCTTTTGAGAATTTAATAATACAAAGGGTATTATACACTAAAAAATCCCGTTTGTCTTTATTTTTTTTAATGAAATTAAAGAAATAATGCCGGTAACCGTTCCGCCCACCGCTCCGCAGAGCAATAAAACGGGCAGATAAAACCATACCGAGCGGCCGTAAAAGTACGTTGCAATCGCTATTTGAACGGTGTTATGCACCGCAGCCGCGGCAACCGATGCGCCGATAACACTTACCGATTTTATTTTTGAAAAAAGTATAATCGCGACAAGAGAAGCGGCACCTGCGCAAAGCGAAAACACAAGCGATACCGCCGAGCCGAAAAGAAGTGAGGATAAAAGAATTCTTGCAATGTTCACGAGAACCGCGCCATAGCGGTCACCCTTATATGCCAAAATGAGCGCAACTGAATTTGCAAGTCCGATTTTAACGCCCGGGGCGATGAAAGAAAGCGGAAGCAGACTTTCAACATAAGAAAGAACAAGACAAGCGGCGACGAGAAGCGCATAAACAGCCGTTTTTTTCGCCGTTATTTTATTGTTACTGAAACCTTGTTCGGCAGACATATAATGCTTTCTCCTTTTTTTTCTATTTTTCCCGTGTGTATGCAAATTTTATTTTTGCAGGTTGAATTTTGCATAAACGCCTTGCCGTCTTTTATAATAACTGTGTTATTTTTAAGGCTGACCGTTTTATCGGCCGAAAGAGAACCCTCATAAACAACGGCGTTATCCTGCTTGATAACCACCTTTTTTCCGACGCCTCCGAAAAATACGAAAAAAAGCACCAATGCCAACGCTATAACGCTTCCTATTATTATATAGTCGCCTTTTTTCATATTTTCGCCACCCTTCGAGGTTTTTATTATTTTAACACATCTTTACAAAAAAAGAAAGAAGTTGTATAATAAACTTTATGAAAAACAAATCATTGTTAGTTTATTCCATTGCCCTGTGCCTGCTTTGCTCTTGCTCGGTAGCGCAGGAGAATACAGATACACGCTTCCTGCTGGATACTTTTTGTACCGTTACCGCGGCGGCAAATGCCAAAACGGTTTCCGGCGCGCTTGATGTTTGCGAAGATCTTGAAAAGAAGTTAAGTCGAACACAAAAGGCGAGTGAAATATCCGCAATAAATGAAGCGGGGATATTCAAGCCCTCTGATGATACTAAAACCGTTATCGAAAAAGGGCTTTATTACAGCGCCCTTTCAAACGGTCTTTTTGATATAACCGTAGCGCCCCTTACAAGTCTTTGGGATTTCAAAAACGCGGTCATTCCTTCGCGCGATGAAATAGCCGAGGCGCTTAAAAATGTTGATTATCAGAGTATCGAGCCTGCCGGCAATGAAATTAAAACCGGCGGAAAACAGCTTGATTTGGGCGCAATCGCAAAGGGATATATTGCAGATAGGGTTTGCGAATATCTGAAAGCAAACGATGTAAAAAAAGGCATTGTAAACCTTGGCGGAAACATTGTTGTTTTCGGCGATGAGTATAAAATCGGGCTTAAAAAGCCATTTTCGGAAAATGATATAATCATAAGTTTAATGCTTCGTGACACAAGCATTTCAACATCAGGCGTTTATGAACGCTGCTTTACCGAAAACGGCAAATTATATCATCATATTTTGAATGCCGAAACGGGCTATCCTGCCGAAACCGATCTTTATTCAGCATCGGTCATCTGCGAAAATGCCGTTGACGGTGACGCGCTTTCAACCGTTTGTATGTTGCTCGGAAAAGAAAAGGCGGCAAAGCTTATCGAACAAACCGATAATTGCGAGGCCGTGTTTATAGATAAGGATATGAAATTAACCTACACAAGCGGAATAAAGGAAAGCGGCGGAAATCTTATTATAAAATAGAAAGAGGATTTAACTATGGGACTTTTAAGAAAAATGTTCGGCGATTACAGTGAGCGTGAGCTTCGCCGCATAAAGCCGATTTGCGATAAGGTTTTATCTTATGAAGAAGAATATAAAAAGTTAACCGATGAACAGCTTAAAGAAAAAACCGCCGAATTCAAAGAAAGAGTTAAAAACGGCGAAACGCTTGACGATATTATGCCTGAAGCATTTGCCGTTTGCCGTGAGGCGGGCGACCGTGTGCTTGGTATGCGCCATTTCCCCGTTCAGATTTTGGGCGGCATTGTTCTTCATCAGGGAAGAATAAGCGAAATGAAAACCGGTGAAGGTAAAACTCTTGTTGCAACCCTCCCTGCGTATCTTAACGCGATTTCGGGCAAGGGCGTTCACATCGTAACCGTTAACGATTATCTTGCAAAGCGAGACAGCGAGTGGATGGGAAAACTTTACAGATTTTTGGGTCTTACCGTCGGCCTTATCATTCACGGAATGGATAACGATGAAAAACGCGCCGCGTATAACGCCGATATAACCTATTGCACCAATAACGAACTCGGCTTTGATTATCTTCGTGATAATATGGTTATATATAAGGAAAACCGTGTTCAGCGCGGACATAATTTTGCTATTGTGGACGAGGTGGACTCGATCCTTATAGATGAAGCGAGAACTCCGCTTATCATTTCCGGTCAGGGCAGAGCGTCTGATGAACTTTATCATCGCGCAAACCGTTTTGCTCTAACGCTTAAAATGGTTAAGGTAAGAGAAATGGATGATAAAGCTACCGATGAAGCGGTTGATTATGACGGCGACTATGTTGTTGACGAAAAAGCCAAAACCGCCGTTCTCACTCCGTCGGGTGTTAAAAAGGCAGAATCTTATTTCAAGCTTGATAACCTTAATGATGCCGAAAATATGAAAATCGTTCATCATATCAATCAGGCCATCCGCGCTCACGGTATTATGAAGCGTGATGTTGACTATGTTGTTAAAGACGGTGAGGTTATCATCGTTGATGAATTCACGGGCCGCCTTATGTTCGGCCGCCGTTATAACGAGGGACTTCATCAGGCGATCGAAGCAAAAGAAGGCGTTAAGGTTGCGCATGAATCAAAAACTCTCGCAACCATAACCTTCCAGAATTTCTTCCGCCTTTATGATAAGCTTTCGGGTATGACCGGTACCGCGATGACCGAGGAAGGCGAATTCCAGGAGATTTATAAGCTCGATGTTATCGCCATCCCGACAAACAAGCCGCTTATTCGCGTTGATGAAAACGATGTTATCTATAAAACCGAACGCGCAAAGTATAATGCTGTTATCGAAAGAATAAAAGAGATGAACCAAAACGGTCAGCCGGTGCTTGTCGGCACGGTTACTATCGAAAAATCCGAGCTTTTGTCTTCAATGCTTAAAAAATGCGGTATAAAGCACAGCGTGCTCAACGCAAAGCATCATGAAAAAGAAGCTGAGATAATCGCTCAGGCAGGTAAGTTCGGCGCCGTTACCATCGCCACCAATATGGCAGGCCGCGGTACCGATATTATGCTTGGCGGTAACGCTGAGTATCTTGCAAAATCCGAACTCAGAAAGCAGGGACTTTCAGAGGAGATTATTGCCGAGGCAACCGGTTTTGCCGAAACCGATGATGCCGATATTCTTAAAGCGCGTGAGGATTATTCCAAATTTTATGCGCAGTATAAAGCGGAGATAGCTCCCGAAGCCGAAAAGGTAAGGGAAGCGGGCGGTCTTTGCATAATAGGTACTGAGCGTCATGAGTCCCGCCGAATTGATAACCAGCTGCGCGGTCGTGCCGGTCGTCAGGGTGATCCCGGAAACACAAAGTTTTATATCTCGCTTGAAGATGAGCTTATGCGTCTTTACGGCGGCGAGCGTATAATGGGCCTTATGGACACCTTAAAGGTTCAGGAAAATATGCCTCTTGAAAGCGGAATGCTCTCAAAAACCGTTGAAAGTGCGCAGAAAAAGATGGAGGGTATGAACTTTGCCCGCCGTAAAAGCGTTTTGCAGTTCGATGATGTTATGAATAAACAGCGTGAGCTGATTTACGATCAGCGCAACCGCGTGCTCGACGGTGAGGATATCAAGCAGACCGTTATCGGTATGATCGATGAAACTCTTAAATCCTATGTCGGCCTTTTCTGCGGCGACGAAGCAGTTCACGATAACTGGGATTTAGCGTCCCTTCGTGATAAGTTTATGGGTTGGCTCACAACCGAGCAGGATTTCCGTTTTGATGCCGAAACTCTCGGCAACACTTCAAAGCAGGATATTGAAAACCTGCTCATTGAGCGTGCGCATAATATATATGAAGCTAAGGAGCAGGAATACGGCGAGTCCGTTATGCGCGAAATCGAACGCGTTATGCTTCTCCGATCGGTTGATACAAACTGGATGGATCATATCGATAATATGGATATGCTCAGAAACGGTATTCATTTAAGAGCTTACGGTCAAAAAGATCCGGTTGTTGAATACAGAAACGAGTCTTATGATATGTTCTCCGCTATGACGGCATCTATAAGAGAGGAAACCGCAAAGCTTATGATGACTGTCCGCGTTAAAACCGATGAGCAAATAAAGCGCGAAAAGGTTGCTGAAGAAACAGGCGCCGGTGACACAAGAACCATTCGCGGCAAAGGCGTTGTAAGCAAAAACGCGCTTTGTCCCTGCGGAAGCGGCCTTAAATATAAGCGTTGCTGCGGCAAAGATATTGAAGATTGATTTTTTAACAAAAACATCGGCTGACCACCGATGTTTTTTGTTTTGCTGAAAAAAATATTATTTTTTTGAAAAAACTATTGATTTTTTCAAAACAAG
>JAZUJA010000009.1:0-6590 GCA_045642495.1 Acutalibacteraceae bacterium | reverse complement strand
GAAATAAAACTATCGTGTTTTTCTGCGGTTATGCCCGTAAGCGGCTGAAACCAGTGAGTGAAATGGGTCGCACCATTTTTAACAGCCCAATCCTTCATCGCATCGGCAACTGCATTGGCAACATTGATATCAAGCGCCAAGCCTTCATCGATTGTCTTTTTAAGTGATGCATAAACCTTTCCGGGCAATTTAGCCTTCATTACCCTATCATCAAAAACCATATTTCCGAAATACTCCGGTACTGTCATTTCAAATCACTCCCATTTTTAATAAAAAAGATAAAGACGCCTTTAACAGAATATAAAACTGTTAAAGACGCCTTTGCCTTTATTTTTTATATTAAGTTTTTCCTTAAAAAAGAGAAAAAGCGACCTTGAGAAACAAAAATCTCAAAGACGCCTTTGCCTTTATGTGCGATATTATACTCCCCCCGTTTTCATTTGTCAAGCATTTTTTTGAAACGGATAATAAAACGCAATTTTCGGGCGGTTTTAAGCTATTTGCAATTTTAAGCTATTTACAAAAAGAATAATAACTATTGATAATATGAATAACAAATTGATTTTTTACCATTGACAAACAAAAACCTCGGTTTTATAATACACGAAAATGAGCAAAGGCGTTCATTTTTACATAGGTTATTCTGTGTAAAAATGGGCGCTTTTTCTTTATTTATTTTAGGAAAGAGTTGATAGTTATGAAATTAGAAGGTCAGATACGTATTCCCTCCGGTTGCGCCATATCGGCGGTGATTTCAACCGAAGGAAAAATGATGAGTGGCGAAAAAATCGTTGAGTCGATGAAGCCAATGCATGACCGTTCAAACGGTTTGGGCGGTGGCTTTTCGGCATACGGTATTTATCCAGACTATAAGGATTATTATGCTTTTCATATGTTTTTTGATTCAAGAGAGACGCGAAAAGATTGTGAATCGTTCTTAAAAGAGCGATTTGAAATAATAAAATCCGAATGGATTCCGACAAGAAAAATCCCGTCTATTACAGATGAACCGATAATATGGCGATACTTTGTTGATCCGCTTAAATCGGTGCTTTCATCAATGCAACTTGACGAAAAAGAATTTGTTGCAAGAACGGTTATGAAAATCAACAGCGAGATGAAGGGAGCTTTTGTTTTTTCAAGCGGAAAAAACATGGGCACATTTAAGGCAGTCGGATTCCCGGAGGATGTTGGAAAATTTTACAGACTTGAGGAATACGAGGGCTATTCCTGGACCGCTCACGGCAGATACCCCACAAACACACCCGGTTGGTGGGGCGGCGCTCACCCGTTTACGCTGCTTGATTATTCCGTTGTTCATAACGGTGAAATATCTTCTTACGATGCCAACAGAAGATTTATCGAAATGTTCGGTTACAAATGCACCCTTCAAACCGATACAGAGGTTATAACATATATTATTGATTACCTTGTGAGGGTTCAAAAGCTCAGTTTGAAGGATGCCGCAAATGTTATTGCCGCTCCGTTTTGGAAAACAATCGAAATGAGAGATCCCGAGGAAAAAGAACGCCTTTTATATTTAAGAAAAGTTTTTTCAAGCATGCTGATCACGGGGCCGTTTTCAATAGTTCTCGGATTTAACGGCGGACTTATGGCACTTAACGACCGATTAAAGCTACGCTCAATGGTTGTGGGCGAAAAGGACGATAAGGTGTTTATATCAAGTGAAGAAGCCGCAATAAGAGTTATGGAACCGAATGCTGAAAAAATATGGGCTCCCAGCGGCGGAGAACCCGTTATCATAAACGTTAAGGAGGGCTTTTTACCGTGAGTATCGATTTTATTTATCCTGAATTTGAAGTTTTAAGAAATAATGAAAAATGCACCAACTGCCGCATTTGCGAAAAGCAGTGTATTAATGAAGTGCATACCTATAATGCCGAAAAGGGTGTTATGATAAGCGACGAAACAAAATGCGTAAACTGTCAAAGATGTGTTTCGTTTTGCCCGACGCTTGCGCTTAAAATCGCAAAATCAAATTGCAGTTTCAGAGAAAATTCCAACTGGCAAAGCGGCACAATTAAAGAAATTTACAAGCAGGCAACGAGTGCCGGCGTTTTGCTTTCATCCATGGGAAATCCGAACGAATTTCCGGTTTATTGGGATAAAATTCTGATAAATGCCTCGCAGGTTACAAACCCCTCTATCGATCCGCTTCGTGAGCCGATGGAAACTAAGGTATTCCTCGGAAAAAAACCGAAAAAAATCAAATTTGATGAAAACGGAAAGATTGACTGCACCCTGCCGCCGCTTCTTGAGCTTTCAATGCCCGTGATGTTTTCTGCGATGAGCTATGGCTCGATAAGCTACAACGCGCACTCATCCTTGGCTCAGGCGGCAACAAAGCTCGGTATATACTATAACACCGGTGAGGGCGGTCTTCACGAAGACTTTTATTGCTATGGTGACAACACGATTGTTCAGGTTGCGTCGGGCAGATTCGGTGTTTATGAGGATTATCTTAACGCCGGTGCCGCAATAGAAATTAAAATCGGTCAGGGTGCAAAGCCGGGCATAGGCGGTCACCTGCCGGGAACAAAAATTGTGGGCGATATTTCAAGAACAAGAATGATTCCCGAAGGCTCTGACGCCATTTCCCCCGCACCTCACCATGATATTTATTCGATAGAAGATTTAAGGCAGCTTGTTTATTCGCTTAAAGAAGCAACCAATTATAAAAAGCCGATTATCGTTAAGGTTGCCGCGGTTCATAATATTGCCGCCATCGCCAGCGGTATCGCAAGAAGCGGCGCGGATATTATCGCCATAGACGGTTTCCGCGGAGGAACAGGTGCCGCACCCACAAGGATTCGCGACAACGTTGGTATTCCCATTGAGCTTGCCTTGGCATCGGTTGATCAGCGCCTCAGAGAAGAAGGCATACGAAACGATGTTTCGCTTGTTGTAGGCGGTTCGATCAGAAGCGCTTCCGATATTGTTAAGGCTATCGCCCTTGGTGCCGATGCATGCTATATCGCAACTGCGGCCACATTGGCGCTTGGCTGTCACCTTTGCAGAACCTGCCACAGCGGAAAATGCAACTGGGGAATTGCGACCCAGCGTCCCGAGCTTGTGAACAGACTTGACCCCGAAGTCGGCAGACAAAGACTTGTTAATCTTTTGAATGCATGGCAGCACGAAATCAAGGAATTTATGGGTGCTATCGGCATAAACTCAATCGAGTCTTTGCGTGGAAATCGCCTTATGCTTCGCGGAATAGGACTTAATGAAAAAGAACTTGAAATACTCGGTATTCGCCACGCCGGAGAATAATCGGATTTTGGGGAATATAAAAACTATTGGAAAAACATATAAAGGTGTGTTATAATATGGAAATAGATGTTACATCATTGGATTTTAAACAGTTAAATGATGAATTGAAAAAAAACAACGAGGATACCGTTATTAACGGATGCTGCGGTCAAAGATTTATAGCATCTTCTTTTTCGGATAAAAAAATAACCATAAACGGTGTTCCCGGAAATGCGTTGGGTGCTTACTTAAACGGTGCCGAAATAACGGTTAACGGCAACGCACAGGATGCAGTTGGCGACACCATGAACAACGGAAAAATCGTTGTTCACGGCAGCATCGGTGATGCTTTGGGTTATTCCATGCGCGGCGGCGAAATCTATGTTAAAGGTGATGCAGGTTATCGCGCAGGCATTCACATGAAAGAATACAAAGAAAAGCGTCCCGTTATCGTTATCGGCGGTAAAGCAGGAAGCTTTTTGGGGGAATATCAGGCCGGAGGAATAATAATCGTTTTGGGCCTTTCGGATGATGAACGAAGAATCGTTCACAACTTCCCCTGCACCGGTATGCACGGCGGAAAGGTGTTTTTGCGCTCTGACGGCAAGGATATCGACTTTCACATGAATGTCACGGCTTCAAAAGCATCCGACGATGATTTGGATAATATAAAGCAATATATTAAAAACTTTTGCCGATATTTCGGCTATGATTATGATATGATTATGAATTCGCCATTTACAAAAATTCAGCCAGACAGCAATAATCCTTATAAACAGTTATACGTGGCGAACTAGAAAGCGGGTATTATTATGAACTATACCAAGGAAGAGGTTATGCAGTTTGTGAGCGAGGAGGATGTAAGCTTCATCCGCCTTGCGTTCTGCGATGTTTTCGGCAAGCAAAAGAATATTTCAATTATGCCGAGTGAGCTTGAGAGAGCTTTTACGCAGGGCATTGCGATTGACGGCTCGGCGATCAACGGCTTTGGCGGAGAAATTCATTCTGATTTATTTTTGCGCCCTGATACCGATACATTTACTGTTCTTCCCTGGCGGCCTGAGCACGGAAAGGTTGTCAGAATGTACTGCACCGTAAACCGTCCCGACGGCAGTGTTTTCGAAAACGACACTCGCAGCATTTTAATGCGGGCAATAAAGGACGCGGACGAAGCCGGTTACAGTTTCTATTTCGGCTCTGAAATGGAATTTTATCTTTTCAAGCTTGATGAAAACGGCGAACCCACAAAGACTACATACGATAAAGCGGGTTATATGGATATGTCACCCGATGATAAGGGCGAAAATGTGCGCCGTGAAATTTGCCTTTCGCTTGAACAGATGGGCATTAACCCCGAAAGTTCTCACCACGAAGAAGGCCCCGGTCAGAACGAAATTGATTTCAGATATTCGGATGCGCTTTCCGCGGCAGATAATGCAATGTCCTTTTCAACCGTTGTTAAAGATGTTGCCGCAAGAAACGGCCTTTATGCCGATTTTTCACCCAAGCCGATTTCCGATAAGCCCGGAAACGGACTTCACATCAACATTTCGGTTAAGGGAAAGGACGGCAGCGTTCCATCTTCATCGGTTATTGCAGGCATTCTTCAAAAAGCCGCCGAGATAACCGCGTTTATGAATCCTTGCGAAGATTCTTATAAGCGTCTCGGTTCATTTAAGGCGCCTGCTTATATTTCATGGTCAAGCGAAAACCGTTCTCAGCTTATAAGAATACCTGCGGCTCACGGTGAATATAAGCGTGCGGAGCTTCGCTCCCCCGACCCGATGGCAAATCCGTATCTTGCATTTGCGCTTTTGATTTATGCGGGACTTTACGGAATTAAAAATTCCGTTTCTCTGCCTGCGGCATCCGATACAAACCTTTTCACGGCGCCCGATGATGTTAAAAGCAAATATGATAGGCTGCCCCTTTCACTTGATAGGGCAAAGGAAATCGCGGCAAACAGCGATTTTATAAAAGAATATTTGCCGCAAATGCTTATCAGAACATACTGCAAGTAATATTTATTTGAATTTTTGAAAAGAGGAGGAGTTTATATGGATTTTCAAGAGCGCTTTTATAAAACGCTTTTAGTTTCCACCTCCCAAAAATTCAATGATGCAACTGTTCCCATTCTTTCATCAGAAAAATGCAAGCCGATCGTTTTTGCCGAAAGCATAGCGGCGGCAAAGCGATTATCCCTTGAAACTCCGTTTGATATAATAATCATCAATTCTCCCCTGCCCGACGAAATGGGCACAAAGTTTGCGATTGACATATCAAGCGGCAAAAGCACGGTTTGTCTTTTATTCGAAAGGGCAGAAATTTTTGCCGAAATAAAAAGCCGCGTTACGCCATACGGCGTTTTCACACTGCCAAAGCCAACATCTTCCGTTGCGATTGCAAACGCAGTTTCTTTTCTTGTTTCCGCAAGAGAGCGACTTAAAAAAATAGAAAAGAAAACCCTAACAATAGAGGAAAAAATGGAAGAAATAAGGCTTGTAAACCGCGCCAAGTGGTTGCTTATCGATCAGCTTAAAATGACCGAGCCCGACGCTCACCGATATATCGAAAAGCAAGCAATGGACGCCTGCGTTACAAGAAGCGAAATAGCAAAGGAAATTATTAAAACTTATTCATAAAGCAAAATGGGAGGATATGAGTTCCTCCCATTTTTTATTGATAATTATTAAAACATATTGTAGGGTGCGGCAATTTTTGACGCACCGCGAAGGCGATAAAATTTCATCGTATAATAGCGGTATGTCGTAAACGCCATCCCCTACAAATTATATCATTATATTTCTATTAATTTAATTTTATTTAATTTGTGCCGAAGGCACACCGAAATTATTCATTATTCGTTATTCATTATTCATTAAAAAAACCGCCCACGAGGGCGGTTTTTGTTTTTAGTGAAGCGGGTAATTTTCGGGATCAAGGGTGTATTTTAAAAGATAGATCGCGTCGTCTGAGTCGATCTGACCGTCACCGTTAAAGTCGCAGTTTTGATTTACCGGGTAATTTTCAGCGTCAAACGTTGAACACAGCAGATAGATAGCATCGTCACTGTCGATACCCTCATCGCCGTTTAGGTCAGCAATTATTATGCCGTATTTCTTGCCACATATTATACAGCTGTCGTCTGCTTCATCAAAGTTATGTGCCGCAACATCTTTTTTATTACCGCAATTTAAGCAAATGTGATAATGATTTTCGTTATCTCTTGACCATTCGGTTTCATAGTTGTGTCCGATTGCCGGGATTTCTGCTTTTTTACCATAGCTGCAAACAGAGCATATATCCATTGCTAATCC
>JAZUJA010000008.1:0-3832 GCA_045642495.1 Acutalibacteraceae bacterium | reverse complement strand
TTTTGCTCATATCGTTTTCCTTTCGCTTAAAAAAATAATTCAATTATTATAGCTGCTTTTACAATGGAAACATTTTTAATATACCATAGTTTTTGCCGAAAATAAATCAAAAAATAGAATTGCCGCAAATAAAGCCCGGATAACAAAATACTTTGTTACCTTAATAAATGGATGACAAATGGTAAAATAAACTGTATAATAAATATAATTAAAAAACTTGTGAGGCGGTTATTTATGAAATGTGAACTTTTGCATCTTAAAGATTATTATTCATTTTTGGGCGAAGACGGCAAAGATCCTTTGCTTGAAATAAATCTCAGGCATAATATGGCAGAGTTGAAAAGAGAAAACGATAAACGGCCTTGTGTTATTGTTTGTCCGGGCGGTGCATATAAAAGATGCGCCGAGCGTGAAGCAGAGCCGATTTCCGTTAAATTCCTTGCCGCAGGATTTAACACCTTTACTCTTTTGTATTCGGTAGTTCCGCACCGTTTTCCCTCTCAAATAAGGGAGGTTGCGGCTGTTATGGAGCTTATTTATAAAAATGCGGATGAATGGAACTGTGATATAAACCGAATTGCTATAATCGGCTTTTCGGCAGGCGGTCACCTTGCGGCGCATTATTCAAATGCGTTTGATTGCGAAGAGGTTCGTGAGTGTTTCCCCGAAAGCAAACAGGTTAATGCTTCAATTCTTTGTTACCCGGTTTTATGTGCAGATGAATCTTTAAGGCATTTTGATTGTTTTACTAATCTGTTGGGTTATAGACCAAATGAAGAGCAGGCAAAAAAATATTCCTGCGAAAAACTTGTAAACAGTAATACTCCTCCTGCTTTTATTTGGCATCATGCCGCTGATAAGCGCGTTAGCGTGACCGATAGTCTTGAATATGCAAAAGCGCTTTCAAAATTTGATATTCCGTTTGAACTAAGGATTTATCCCTTCGGCCGCCACGGCCTTTCAACCGTTGATGATGAAACAAATAATGAAATCGAAGAATCTGCCACCCGCGCCGCCGAATGGATCGGCGCCGCAATAAGCTGGCTTAAAATGATTTTTGGGTAAACACTTCACTATTTTTTCAAAGATTAGGATTTTATTCTGTCTCTTTTTTACGCTTCTGTGCAATATAATACTTAAATAAAAAAGAACACCGCATTTGCGATGTTCTTTTTGGCAGGGGCAGAAGGGATCGAACTCCATTTGCTTTTTGCACTTTTAATAACGAAAAATGCCGAATTTGGCTTAACAAAGCCATTTTGAGTGAGTTTTATCAAAACCTATATTACTCTAAAAAGTAATAAAATTGCTATAATTTAGATGTTAAGTGCACACGAAAGTGCACACGAAATCTTTTTGAAAAGCGGAGGCAATCTGATCTGCGTATTGCGATTGTTTTTGTGCTGCAAGGTGGTCGTAAATTCTTTTTGTTATGTTTGCGGAACTGTGACCGACCTGTGCAATTATATATTTCTCCGGCACGTTCAAATCAAACAAATATGATATATAGTAATGTCTCAAATCGTGAAAACGAAACTTGGGTAAATTTGATCTTACAAGTAAATCGCAAAAACCTTTTGTTAATGAATGAGGCGAAGCAGAATAAATTTTGTATTCTAATTTTTTTATTTCTTCAATAACAAATGGTGGCAATTCTACTGTTCTATATGAGCTGTATGTCTTCGGGGATTTAACAATAACATTATTATCAATATCTATAACAACATCCTTTGAGATTTTAACCTTGTTCCCGGTAAAATCATCTTTAGTCAAGGCACATATCTCTCCTCGTCTGAGACCGCCAAATGCACCGAGCAGAATCGGAATATAAAACGGAGTACCTTGTGAAGCGGAAATCAATGCCGAAATAGTTTCGTTATCGGGGATATACAAGTCTTTTTTTATTTTAGATGGTAAAGTAACACTTGAACAGTCAAAACCTGATACAACCGATTTTATAACGGTATTCATTAACGAAAAAGCATTCCTTACAGTTTTAGCTGAAGATTCAAGTGCCATTTCATTTATTGCCAACTGCATCATCGCAGGAGTTATTTTGTCTACCCTTATTCCCATTAGATTTTGGAAGTGATTTCTTGATATAACAGTGTATGATCTTATTGTGGCGGGTGAAAGAAGATTTTTTTTCATACTAATGTAATGACTGACTGCTTCTTTCAAAGTCATTGTACCCGAATTATAAGCTATTCCTTGCCAAGCAAGAGCATTTTGTTCAGCCTCTCTTTTACTTGAAGATGTAAAACTCTTGCGGATCTTTTTACCATTAACGGTTTTTGTGGCTATAACTCGCCAATTTCCGGAAGGAAGCTTTGTTGCTTTTGCCATTTTATTCTGTCCTTTCAAATAGTTCTTGTTTTTAATGGACAGATGTGATAATATCTTTATGTGTCTTTAGACATTATCGGATCCGTCCGATAGGCCCTTGTGCTGCTGTAACAGCATGAGGGCTTTTTTTATGCGCTATAATAATCTATTGCCTTCTGCATAAAATCTTCTGTCACGCCAAAATGCTCTGCTAATTCGAAGCGGCACCGACAAACCGTACACGCTTTTTTTAACTCGTCCTCAGGGACGAGTTTTTTTATTGCCCATTTATTTGCACGGCGTTCGTGCTTTTCTCTTACGTCAAGTTTTGAAAACCGATTGTAAAAACTTCCGGTTTCGCAGTGCCCGAGCTCATGAGCGAGCTTTACCTTTTCTTCAGCAGAGTTTTTTAATTTGAATGGATCGATTGCTATGTAGCAATTATCATCACTTAACAAAGAAAAACTTTCGCATTCTGACATATCAAATGAGAATATATCTATTTTATCTTGCTCAGCTATTTTATATAAAGAATGTAAATTCATTTAACTTTTATCCTTTATAGAGTTAATCGTTGTTAACGCCTTTAACAAATGGCGAAATTGTATCAGGTGAAAGATTGCAAAGTTTATCAATTTTACCGCTACCGGGTTTATGTGTCGGAGTATGTATGCCGTCAATATGTTCCATTAAATTTGATTTAACAGCCTGCCACATCGGGTCAAGTATAAAATCAATTCCTTCCCTTCTTGCATGTTTAGCAGCAGGAACAAAGTCACTATCTCCGGCAATTAAAACTATTTGATCAACCAATTTTTTATTAGCCAAAGATGCAATATCTAATCCTATTCTCATATCAACGCCTTTTTGTTGCAAATCCAAAGTGAAATCTTCTTCTTTAAGTTCATCGACGGTAATTTGTTTATTGCAAAGTTTTTTAACTGTAGCCGATTTTATTTTATAACCAACCGAACTTTCAAGGATTTCGCCTTTTCTGATTGCTACTTTTCTTTTTTGGCTTAATGCCTTATAAAAATCATTCATCCATTGGTAAAGAGGGGTTTTCCTTAGTGAGATCATTTTATTTGTAAGCGGATGTGTAACATTCTTTTCCGCCGGAGGACAGTCATAATAAAAGATACGATATAAAACAATCGTTTCAGAATCGTAAAAATGATCTTGTTTTAGATGTCGCATACAGTATTTTATCAATTCGTCAGCTCTATCCTCAGGTTCTTTTACACCAAAAAGTTTTAGAGCTCTCTTTCTATAAAATCCACCATCAACTAAAATAGCAATTTTTATCATAAAAAATTCTCCTTAAAACAAAAAACTCTCGGCATCGCTCGCCCTGTATAGTAGGGTTGCTATCGCCGAGAGTTTACTTTCAAATGTAACTTAGTGTTACATAGGATAGTATATGCAGTAAACCCAATTTTGTCAACCCTAAATTGTGAATTTTTACAACAAAATTGTTAAAATCAACCTATTTTAATTTCTTTTTAAG
>JAZUJA010000007.1:0-2648 GCA_045642495.1 Acutalibacteraceae bacterium | reverse complement strand
AGATCGCGTCGTCTGAGTCGATCTGACCGTCACCGTTAAAGTCGCAGTTTTGATTTACCGGATAACTTGCCGGATCAAACGTTGAACGCAGCAGATAGATAGCGTCGTCACTGTCGATTTGAGCATCGCCGTTAACATCGGCTTTTATAACATCAAATACAGTTATTTTGCCGGGGATGATCTTTTTATCGATTTCCTGCTCAACTGTTGTTTTTTCCTTTACAACGGCACTGCAAGAAACCGAATAATCGCCCCTTGCTTTTTCGTTTACGGAGAAGGTTATCGTTGCAACAACGCTGTCAAGCGGCGTGTTTTTATCGAAAGCAAATGATATGATATTATCCTCTGTGCTGCTTATTGCAACGCCCGGAGCTTTTATTTCGATATCCTTTATTGTTAACGCCGACTTATCGAATGCAAAATCTTTTATCATAACGGATTTAACATTTTTGAAGTTAGACATTGTTATATCAATTTTAACTTCATTTCCGCAAATCGCCGATTTATTTTCTATTATTATCTGCGGGATTGCTCCTGCGCTGTAATCAACATAGTTATCGTTATATGTATCGCCGCAGATGGCGCAGGTGTGCTTTGTATAGCCCTGTGTTGTGGGGGTGGGCCAAACATAAGTTGATATATATTTATGCGCCGCGGGGATTATGTTATAAATGTGTTCTCCGCAAATTATGCAGTAATCAACAGAATAACCGTCCTTAGTGCAAAGAGCATCAACCGTTTTAATGTTTACGATGTTATGTCCATCAACCTCACAAATATAGCAAAGTTTTGATAAAAGAGATGTATTGTTGCCAACGGCAACCTTTGACCAATCTTCCGGTGTTGAAAGATATACTGCTTTTTCAAGAGCGGTGCAACCGGAAAATGCAGAATTGCCGATACTTAAAATACTTTTTGGGATTGTGACTGTTTTAAGTGAAGTGCAATCGTAAAATGCATAAGAGCCTATGCTTGTTACACTGTCCGGGATTGTTATGCTTGTAAGACCGGTGCAACCGGAAAATGCATCATATCCTATGCTTGTTCCGCCGGTTATTGTAACACTTTTTAATGATGTTGGAACGTATTCACTGTTTTTAGAATATGAACCTGCACCAAATATATAACCAAAATGAGTGTAAGATGCTCCGTCTTTAGTTTTCCCTACAAAAGGTAAAGTAATATTTTCAAGCCCGGTACATTCGTAAAATGCATAATTTCCTATGCTTGTTACACTGTCCGGGATTGTTATGCTTGTAAGCCCGGTGCAATTGTAAAATGCACGCTCACCTATGCTTGTTACACTGTCAGGGATTGCTAAGTCGGTTACAAGTTTATTATTAAGATACAGGTTGTGCGCATGATACAAAGGATTTGCGCTACTATCTACGAAATCAATACCGCACCACTTGGCTATATCGGTTATATAAACACTTTTAAGTCCGGTGCAACCCCAAAATGCAGAATATCCTATGCTTGTTACACTGTCCGGGATTGTTATGCTTGTAAGACCGGTGCACCACTCAAATGCATAAGATCCTATGCTTGTTACACTGTCAGGGATTGCTAAGTCGGTTACAAGTTTATTATTAAGATACAGGTTGTGCGCATAACACAAAGGATTTGCGCTACTATCTACGAAATCAATACCGCACCACTTGGCTATATCGGTTATATAAACACTTGTAAGCCCGGTGCAACCTTGAAATGCCCGACGTCCAATGCTTGTTACACTTTCAGGGATTGTTATGCTTGTAAGACCGGTGCAACCGGAAAATGCCTCTTCTCCTATGCTTGTTACACTGTCAGGGATTGTTATGCTTGTAAGCCCGGTGCAATTGTAAAATGCACGCTCACCTATGCTTGTTACACTGTCCGGGATTGTTATGCTTGTAAGCCCGGTGCAACTGGAAAATGCACAAATTCCTATGCTTGTTACACTGTCCGGGATTGTTATGCTTGTAAGCCCGGTGCAACCGGAAAATGCACGATCTCCTATACTTGTTACACTGTCCGGGATTGCTATGCTTGTAAGCCCGGTACAATTGTAAAATGCATCAGATCCTATGCTTGTTACACTGTTTGGGATTGTTATGCTTGTAAGCCTGGTGCAACCGGAAAATGCATAAGATCCTATGCTTGTTACACTGTCCGGGATTGTTATGCTTGTAAGCCAGGCGCAATGGGAAAATGCACGCTCACCTATGCTTGTTACACTGTCAGGGATTGCTATGCTTGTAAGCCCGACGCAATCGCAAAATGCAGCTTCTCCTATGCTTGTTACACTGTCAGGGATTGTTACGCTCGTAAGCCAGTAGCAACTATAAAATGCATAAGAGCCTATGCTTGTTACACCGTTACCAATAGTAACGCTTTTTATACTATTACCCCAAGGCGAGTTATAATTAGGATAATCACCCATTTTTCCGTTGCCGCTGATTGTAAGTGTGGTGCCGGAAAGCGACCAAGTGCAGTCACCGGTTTTGCCGGAGGTGGCGGCGGAGGGGGGTATGGGAACGACCGCAAAAATCGAAAAAATTAAGCAAAAAGCGATGATAAGCGATAGCAGTTTTTTCATAAAAATTAACCCCTTTTAATAATTTTTATATATCTTATCATAAATAAACAACAATGTAAAGTGTAATATA
>JAZUJA010000006.1:0-14109 GCA_045642495.1 Acutalibacteraceae bacterium | reverse complement strand
AATTTTCGGGTAAGGAACTTATTAAGGGAGAACCCGATGCATCTTCTTTTCCGTCCGGCGGCATAAGAGCCACCTTTGAGGCAAGAGGATACACCGCATGGGATCCAACATCTTATGCTTTTATAAAGGATAAAACACTTTGCATTCCAACCGCCTTTTGTTCTTATGGCGGTGAAGCACTTGATAAGAAAACTCCGCTTTTGCGTTCAATGGAAGCTCTTAACAAGCAGGCAATCCGTATTCTCCGTCTTTTCGGAAACACAGATGTTAAGCGCGTTGGCACATCAGTAGGACCGGAGCAGGAATATTTCCTCATAACTAAGGAAATGTATGAAAAACGCCCCGATCTTCGTTTCACCGGCAGAACACTTTTCGGTGCAAAGCCGCCTAAGGGTCAGGAAATGGATGACCATTATTTCGGAACGATAAAGCCGCGTGTTGCCGAATATATGAAGGATCTTGATGAAGAACTTTGGAAACTCGGCATCCTTGCTAAAACCGAGCACAATGAGGTTGCCCCTGCACAGCATGAGTTAGCCCCGATTTATACATCAAACAATGTTGCAACCGATCATAACCAGCTCACAATGGAAATGATGCAGAAGGTTGCCGCAAAGCACGGACTTGTTTGTCTTCTTCACGAAAAGCCGTTTGCCGGTGTTAACGGAAGCGGCAAGCATAACAACTGGTCAATGGCAACCGACACGGGCATTAACCTTCTTTCCCCCGGTGATACGCCGCATGAAAACGCACAGTTTTTATTGTTCCTTTGCGCGGTTATAAAAGCGGTTGACGATTATCAGGATCTGCTTCGTATATCGGTTGCGACTGCGGGCAATGATCACCGCCTCGGCGCAAACGAGGCACCGCCTGCCGTTGTTTCAATGTTTTTGGGTGATGAGCTTACGGCGGTTCTTGAATCGATTGAAAACAATACACCTTATGAGGGAACAAAGAAAAAGCAGATGAAATTGGGCGTTGATGTTTTGCCTAAATTTAACCGCGATACTACCGATCGAAACAGAACTTCCCCCTTCGCCTTTACGGGAAATAAGTTTGAATTCCGTATGCTCGGTTCTTCAAACAGCATAGCGTGCGCAAATATAATGCTTAACACGGCTGTTGCCGAAAGTCTTAAAACTTATGCCGATTATCTTGAAAAAGCTGATGATTTTCAGGGCGCATTGCATGAGCTTATGTGCAAAACAATAAAAGATCATAAGCGCATTTTGTTTAACGGCAACGGTTATGATGATGCCTGGATCAAGGAAGCAACCGAAAAGAGAGGCCTTCTTAATTACAGAACAACCCCCGATTGCATTCCTCATCTTCTTGATAAGAAAAACACGGATATGCTTATAAGCCACGGTGTTTTCTCTATGATAGAAATTAAGTCCCGCTGCGATATTTTGCTTGAAAACTATTGCAAAACGGTAATGATAGAGGCGGTTACAATGGGCGATATGGTGCAAACCGATATTATTCCCGCCGTTTCGGGCTATACGGCAGAACTTGCAAATGCGATTAACGCAAAACGCAAGGCGGATGAATCCGTTTCATGCGGATATGAAATCATGACACTTAAAAAGCTTTCCGCTTTGAATGACAGCATCGCTTTGATGGTTGAAGAACTTGAAAGTAAGCTTGTTTCCGTTCAGTGTGAAAGCAACATTGAAAAGCAGGCAAATATGATAAGGGATGAACTTATTCCGACAATGAATGAGCTTCGTTTGCTTGCGGATAGAGCAGAAACAAAAATGCCCAAAAAGTTTTGGCCTTATCCAAATTACGCCGATCTCTTGTTCAGCGTGAAATAATATGTTATAATAAACTGATTGAAAGAGGATTAAACCATGTGTTCAATTATGGGATATTGCAGCGGCGATATAACCTTTGATAAATTTAACGAGGGTTTTAAGCAGACTATCTCCCGCGGACCTGATGATAGCCGAACCGTTGACACCGGCTGTGGAATTTTAGGATTTCACCGTCTTGCGATTATGGGATTGACCGATGCCGGTATGCAGCCGTTTTCTTTGGATAAAAACTATGTTGTTTGCAACGGCGAAATTTACGGTTATGAAAAAATAAAAGATCAACTAATCGAAAAAGGATATAAATTTGAAAGCGGAAGCGATTGTGAAATTTTGCTTCCTATGTATAAGGAATACGGCACGGATATGTTCCGTATGCTTGATGCCGAGTTTGCACTTATTATATATGACGGTGAAACCGGCGAGTATATTGCGGCGCGTGATCCGATCGGAATTCGTCCGCTTTATTATGGATTTGATGATAACGGAAACATTATTTTTGCAAGTGAAGCAAAGAACATTGTTGCGCTTTCAAAGAAGGTTATGCCGTTCCCTCCCGGCCATTTTTATAAGGACGGAAAGTTTGTTTGTTATCGAGATATAACAAAAGTTGAAAAAAATATTGAAGATAACCTTGAAATTATTTGTAAAAACATTAAAATAAAACTGTATGCCGGTATAAAGAAAAGATTGGTTGCGGATGCAAAGGTCGGATTTCTGCTTTCGGGCGGTCTTGACTCATCCCTTGTTTGTGCTATTGCCGCAAAGGAAAGCGCAAAACCCATCAGAACTTTTGCCATCGGCATGAGTGAAGATGCAATAGACCTTAAATACGCGAAGCAGGTTGCCGACTTTATCGGAAGCGATCACACCGAAGTTATAATAACCAAGCAGGATGTTCTTGATAGTCTTGAAACGGTTATTAAAATTCTCGGCACTTATGATATAACAACCATTCGCGCAAGTATGGGTATGTATCTTGTTTGTAAGTATATCCACGAAAACACGGATATTCGCGTTATTTTAACAGGCGAGATATCTGATGAGCTTTTCGGATATAAATATACTGATTTTGCGCCAAGCGCCGAAGAATTTCAACGCGAAGCGCAAAAGAGAATTAAAGAACTTCACATGTATGATGTTCTGCGGGCGGACCGTTGCATTTCCGTAAACTCACTTGAAGCCCGCGTTCCGTTCGGTGATCTTGATTTTGCCGAGTATGTTATGGCAATCGATCCCGAAATAAAACTTAATAAGTACAAAAAGGGTAAGTATCTGCTTCGTCATGCTTTTGAGGCGGATGATATCCTTCCCGAGTCGATTCTCTGGAGAGAGAAAGCGGCATTTTCCGATGCGGTTGGTCATTCACTTGTGGATGATCTTAAAGAGTATGCTCAAAGCTACTATACCGATAGTGAATTTGCCGAGAAATCTTCGAAATATTCCTTTGCGAAACCGTTCACAAAAGAATCGCTTCTTTATAGGGAAATTTTCGAAAAATATTATCCCGGTCAGGCCGAGATGATAGTTGATTTCTGGATGCCCAATAAATCGTGGGAAGGCTGTAATGTAAATGACCCGTCTGCCCGTGTTCTCTCAAACTACGGAGAAAGCGGAAAATAATGATTTTCAATAGCCCTTTTTGTATAATTTTTTCTTTCGTTTTCAAAAAAATTATCATATATCAGTAAGGAGAAAAAGTTATGAAAAATTGTGCTATTGTTGGTATCAACTGGGGCGATGAAGGAAAGGGAAGAATGGTTGACCTTTTGACCGAAAAGTATGACGTTGTTGTACGTTTTCAGGGCGGCGGAAACGCAGGTCACACCGTTATAAACGAATCCGGAAAATTCGCTCTGCATTTGCTCCCCTCGGGCATCTTCCGCAAGCAGACCGTTAACATTTTAGGTAACGGCGTTGCGCTTGACCCCGAAAATCTTTTGAAGGAAATGGATGAAGTTGTTGCAAAAGGTGTTCCGATTACTCCCGAAAACCTTAAAATCAGCGACCGTGCTTCATTGCTTCTTCCTTGGCACCGTGATCTTGATGAGCTTGAGGAACAGCGTCTTGCCGATAAGAAATTCGGCTCTACAAAGCAGGGTATAGCACCCTTCTATTCTGATAAGTATTCTAAAAAGACCGTTCTTGCAGGTGAACTTTTCTATCCCGAAAAGTTGAGAACTCATTTAACCGACCTTCTTGAATGGAAAAATCTCACACTCACAAAGGTTTACGGCGCAAAGCCCTATACAATGGAAATGCTCGAAGACTGGCTTAACACTTATTGCGAAAGAATTAAGCCCTTCGTTTGCGATACCGGCGCTTTCTTAAAGCAGGCAAACAAAGAAGGCAAGGCTATTCTTTTCGAAGCTCAGCTCGGCTCTCTCCGTGATCTTGATTACGGTATCCACCCCTACACCACATCTTCAAACACCCTCGCGGCTTATGCACCCATCGGCTCCGGCTTCCCGGGCGCTAAGGTTGAGGATGTTCTCGGTGTTGTTAAAGCATATTCAACCTGCGTTGGCGAAGGCCCGTTTGTTTGCGAAATGTTCGGCGATGAAGCTGAAGAACTCCGCAAAGCAGGTGATGAATACGGCGCAAAAACAGGCAGACCCCGCCGTGTTGGCGCACTTGATATCGTTGCAACAAAATACGGTATTGAAGCTCAGGCAGCAACCGAAATCGCACTTACAAAGCTTGATGTTTTAAGCTATCTTGATAAAATTCCGGTTTGCACGGCATATATCACAAACGGCGAAAAGACCGATCGCTTCCCGTTCCCCGCAGCACTTGATGATTCTAAACCCGTTATCGAGTATCTTGACGGTTGGAACTGCGATATTTCTTCTGTTCGCAAATTTGAAGATCTTCCCGTTGCAGCACAAAACTATGTTAAATATATCGAAGAAAGGATAGAATGTCCGATCACCTATGTTTCTGTAGGCCCCGAAAGAGAAAGCATAATTCTCAGAAACAAGGAGAATTGATGATGAAAAATATTTATGAATCACCGCTTTCTTCGCGTTATGCCTCAAAGTATATGCTGGGACTTTTCTCGGCAGATACGAGATACGAAACATGGCGTAAGCTTTGGGTATCTCTTGCAAAAGCTGAAATGAAACTCGGCCTGCCCATAACAAATGAGCAGGTTGAGGAGCTTGAAGCAAATGTTGAGGGTATCGACTATGATGTTGTGTCCGCCCGTGAAAAGCAGGTTCGTCACGATGTTATGGCGCATATCTATGCTTTCGGTAAAAAAGTACCCGGTGCCGCAGGTATTATCCACTTAGGCGCCACAAGTTGTTATGTAACCGATAACGCCGATCTGATTATTTACAGAGAAGCACTTAAATATTTAAGAAAAGAGCTTTTGGGCGTTATTAAAAACTTATCGGATTTTGCCGATAAGTATAAATCCGTTCCTACGCTCGGTTTCACCCATTATCAGCCCGCTCAGCTTATCACCGTCGGCAAAAGAGCAACCCTCTGGATGCAGGATTTTGTTTCCGATTTAGAGGATGTTGACTATGCTATCGGAAAGATAAAGTTGCTCGGCTGCCGCGGAACAACCGGCACGGAAGCCAGTTTCCTTGATCTTTTTGAGGGCGATACCGCAAAGATCGACGAAATGAATAAGCTTATTGCCGCAGATTTCGGCTTCACAGAATGTTTCGATGTTTGCGGTCAAACATATCCGAGAAAGCTTGACAGCATTATTTTAAGTACACTTTCAAGCATTGCTCAAAGCTGCTACAAAATGGCGAACGATATTCGCCTTTTGCAGCATGATCGCCAGGTGGAAGAACCGTTTGAAAAGGATCAGATCGGCTCATCCGCAATGGCTTATAAAAGAAATCCCATGCGAACTGAGAGAATTTGTTCTCTTTCCCGATATCTTATGGCAGATGCACTTAACGCACCCATGACCGCATCTGTTCAGTGGTTTGAAAGAACACTTGATGATTCTGCAAACCGCCGCATTTCAATGCCGGAAGGTTTCCTTTGTGCCGATGCTATCTTGCGTCTTGCGCAGAATGTTACAAACGGCCTTGTTGTGAATGAAAAGATAATCGAAAAAACAGTTAAAGAATTCCTTCCCTTTATGGCAACCGAAAATTTGATGATGGAAGCCGTAAAACGTGGGGGAGACCGTCAGCAAATTCACGAAATAATTCGCCGTTGCTCAATGGAAGCAACCGCAAAAATGAAAAACGGTGAAGAATGTGATCTGCTGTCACGTCTCTCTGAAGATAAGCAGTTCTGTTTATCGGGTGACGATATGGAAAAACTGCTTGATCCCGTACTTTATATCGGCAGATGCGAACAGCAGGTTTCAGCTTTTGTTGAAAAGGTAAAGCCTCTGCTTGAAGGCATAAATGCCGAAAGCGCGGAAATCACATTATGATGGGAATGGAAAAATAAAAATGGAAAAGGTATTAGTTCTTGATTTCGGCGGTCAGTATAATCAGCTTATCGCCAGAAGAGTTCGCGAACAGCATGTTTATGCGGAAATTAAACCGTATAATAAAATAACAGTTGAACAGATTAAAGAAATCGGCTATAAGGGCATTATTTTCACAGGGGGTCCTAATAGCGTTTATGATGAAAAATCCCCCCACTATGACCCTGCAATTCTCGAATGCGGAATTCCGGTTTTGGGTATTTGCTATGGCGATCAGCTTATGGCATATATGGCAGGCGGCAAGGTTGACAGTGCCGAAAATTCAAGTGAATACGGCAAAACCCTTGTTGAAATGCAGGAAAATGCTTTGTTTAAGGATATACCGAGCAAAAGCATTTGCTGGATGAGTCATACTGATTTTATAAGTGAATTGCCGCAGGGCTTTGCCGGTATTGCAAAAACCGAAAAATGCCCTTACGCCGCTATGTTTGATGAAAACAGAAAGCTTTACGGCGTTCAGTTCCATCCGGAAGTTACCCATACTGAATTCGGCAAGCAGATGCTTAAAAACTTCCTTTTCGAAGTTTGCTGCTGTAAGGCAGATTGGGTAATGGAGGATTTCATAAATAAAACCGTTCAATACTATGCCGAGAAGTTAAAGGGCAAAAAGGTTCTTTTGGCGCTCTCCGGCGGTGTTGATTCTTCGGTTGCCGCAGTTCTTCTTAACAAAGCAGTCGGCAAAAATTTGGTTTGCGTTTTCGTTGACCACGGCCTTCTTCGTAAGAATGAGGGTGATTTTGTTGAGCAAACTTTCGGTGAAAAGTTCGGTATAACTCTTATTCGTGCAAATGTTGAAGATAGATTTTTATCAAAACTTGCCGGTGTTACCGATCCCGAAAGAAAGCGCAAGATAATCGGTGAAGAGTTTATCCGTGTTTTTGAAGCGGAAGCAAATAAACTCGGAAAAATAGATGTTTTGGCACAGGGAACAATTTATCCCGATGTTATTGAAAGCGGTAAGGGCGATTCTGCCGTTATCAAAAGCCACCATAATGTCGGCGGCTTGCCCGATAACATTTCATTTGATGAGATTGCCGAGCCCCTTCGTGACCTGTTTAAGGACGAAGTGCGTGAAGTCGGCGAAAAACTCGGTATTCCTCACGAGCTCGTATGGCGTCAGCCATTCCCGGGCCCGGGTCTTGCCGTTCGCGTTATCGGCGAAATAACAAAGGATAAACTTGATATTCTCCGTGAAGCAGACGCAATTTTCCGCGAGGAAATCGCCAATGCCAAACTCGAAAAAATGACTAATCAGTATTTCGCCGTGCTTACCGATTCAAGATCGGTAGGTGTTATGGGCGATTTCAGAACATACGGTTATACAATCGCTTTGCGTGCGGTTACAACCGATGATTTTATGACTGCGGAATGGACCAGACTTCCTTTCGAGGTTCTTGAAAAATCAAGCAGCAGGATTACCAATGAAGTAAAAGGTATTTCCCGTGTTGTTTATGATATTACTTCCAAACCGCCGGCAACGGTGGAGTGGGAATGATTTTTGGAGGATAAAATGGTAAAGTATATCTTTGTAACCGGTGGAGTAGTTTCAGGCCTTGGAAAAGGCATAACGGCAGCGTCGTTAGGGCGCTTGCTCAAAGCGAGAGGATTAAAGGTGGCGGCGCAAAAGCTTGATCCTTATATCAATGTCGATCCGGGTACAATGAGTCCTTACCAGCACGGTGAAGTTTATGTAACAGAAGACGGAGCGGAAACCGATCTTGACTTAGGTCATTATGAAAGATTTATTGATGAAGACCTTAATAAATATTCCAATCTCACAACGGGAAAGGTTTATTGGAAGGTTCTTAATAAGGAACGCCGCGGTGAGTATTTGGGTTCAACCGTTCAGGTTATTCCCCATGTAACAGACCAGATCAAAGAGTTTGTTTACAGCGTCGGCAAAAAAAGCAATGCCGATGTTGTTATAACAGAAATCGGCGGCACTATCGGTGATATCGAATCACAACCGTTTCTTGAAGCCGTAAGACAAATTTCACTTGAAGTGGGTAGGGAAAACAGCCTTTTTATCCATGTAACACTTGTTCCGTTCCTTCGTGGTTCGGAGGAGCATAAATCCAAACCTACTCAGCATTCCGTTAAGGAATTGCAGGGTATGGGTATCAATCCCAACATCATCGTTCTTCGATGCGATGAACCGCTTGAAGAATCAATTTTCAAAAAAATATCAATGTTTTGCAACGTAAAGCAGGATTGTGTTATTGAAAACATAACACTTCCCTGTCTTTACGAGGCACCCCTTATGCTTGAAAAAGCAAACTTCTCAAGCGTTGTATGCCGTGAACTCGGCATCGACGCAAAGCCCGCCGATTTAACCGAGTGGACTAATATGGTTGCGCAGATAAAGGCGCGTCCGAAAACCGTTCATATCGGTCTTGTCGGAAAATATGTTGCGCTTCACGATGCTTATCTTTCGGTTGCCGAAGCGCTTCGTCACGCGGGCTATAATCATAATACCCATATCAAAATTCATTGGATAGATTCTGAAAATCTTTGCGAGGAAAACGCTGATGAAACATTGGCTTCGCTTGACGGTATTATTGTTCCCGGCGGTTTCGGAAATCGCGGAATTGAGGGAATGATTGTTGCCGCAAAGTATGCCAGAGAACATAATATGCCTTATTTCGGCATTTGCCTCGGTATGCAGATCTGCGTTATCGAATATGCAAGAAATGTTTGCGGAATAAAGGACGCAAACTCAGGCGAATTTGACGAAAACTGCCATAAGGTCATCGACTTTATGCCCGGTCAAAGCGATAGCGTTGATAAAGGCGGCACGCTGCGTCTCGGCGCTTATCCCTGCATTATCAAAAATGAAACGACCATGCAGCGTTGTTACGGTAAAGCGGAAATTTCCGAGCGTCACCGTCACCGTTATGAGTTTAATAATGAATACCGTGAAACGCTCTCGAATGCGGGTCTTGTTTTAAGCGGTATGTCACCGGACGGCAGACTTGTTGAAACCGTTGAGCTTACCGATCGTCCGTTTTATGTAGGTGTTCAGTATCATCCCGAATTTAAGAGTCGCCCCAATAAACCTCACCCGCTTTTTAAGGGCTTTATCGGCGCGGCAGTTGAAAATTCGGAGAAAAAAGCTTAATTTTCGGAGGGTGTTATGCATT
Organism: Acutalibacteraceae bacterium; assembly: GCA_045642495.1. Lineage (GTDB taxonomy): Bacteria > Bacillota > Clostridia > Oscillospirales > Acutalibacteraceae > UBA737. The sequence goes on along the minus strand of JAZUJA010000006.1, from coordinate 4,690 downwards.
TTACAAAGATGCACGGTCTCGGGAATGATTATCTTTATGTATTTGGCGAAGTTCCCGAAAATATCGTGGAAATATCAAAAAAACTGTCCGATAGGCATTTCGGTGTAGGATCGGACGGAATGATTTATATTGGAAATTCTTCCTGCGCAGATTTCAAAATGCGCATATTCAATGCGGATGGCAGCGAAGCCAAAATGTGCGGAAACGGCATCCGTTGTGTTGCAAAATATGTTTACGATAAGGGATACACAGATAAAAAATATCTTACTGTTGAAACCCTTTCGGGCATAAAGAAACTTGACCTTGAAGTTGTTGACGGTAAGGTTAAAAATGTTTCTGTCAATATGGGTATATCAAAGGTTGAAAGCGAAGTTTGTCTTGATGCTTTCGGAAAAAACATCACCTTGATTCCCGTTAATATGGGCAATCCCCATGCAGTTGTCTTTGTTCCCAATGCAGATGAAGTTCCGATAACGCAAATCGGTCCGTTTATTGAAAAATCTCCGCTTTTCCCAGGCGGCGTCAATGTTGAATTTGTTAACATTATCGATGAAAACACTATTCGTATGCGTGTTTGGGAACGCGGAAGCGGCGTTACAATGGCTTGCGGAACAGGCGCTTGCGCATCAACTGCGGCGGCAGTTAAAAAGGGCTTTTGCAAAGCGTCTTCTCCGGTTGCTGTTATGCTTGACGGCGGCAAGCTTTCCGTTTCGGTCGATGAAATGGGTGAAGTTTTGATGACCGGCCCTGCCGAGTTTATTTGTGAGGGGGATGCTCTTTAATGCTTAAAGCAAATGAAAATTATAAAAACTTAAAAGATTCTTATCTTTTTTTCAATATCAGTCAAAAAATAGATGCATATCTTCAAAAAAATCCGGGTAAACGGCTTTACAGAATGGGTATCGGCGATGTTACTCTTCCGCTTTGTAAGGCGGTTATTGATGCGCTTCACGGCGCGGTTGAAGATCAGGCAAAAAAGGAAACCTTTAACGGTTATCTCCCCGAAAACGGTGCCGATTTTTTGATCGAAGCCGTAAAGGGATACTATGCAAAAAGAAATATAGCGCTTAAATCCACCGAGATTTTTGTTTCAAGCGGCGCGAGTGATGAGCTTGGCGATATACTTGATCTTTTTGATAAATCAAGTTCAGCACTTATTATGGAGCCCGCTTATCCTGCTTATGTTGACGCAAATATTATGGCAGGCAGAGAAATTAAGCATCTGGCTTCCGGCAAAGAAAACGGTTTTTTGCCTATGCCGCAGGATGATTTGAAGGCGGATATTATTTATCTTTGTTCTCCGAATAATCCCACCGGTGCCGTTTTCTCAAAGACTCAGCTTAAAGAATGGGTTGACTTTGCGATAGCAAACAAAAGCGTTATTTTGTTTGATGCCGCTTATGAGGCGTTTATTGAGGATCCCGATATGCCACACAGTATTTTTGAAATAGAAGGCGCAAAGCAGTGTGCTATTGAAATATCTTCTCTTTCAAAAACGGCAGGTTTTACCGGTACTCGCCTCGGCTATACCGTTATTCCCGACACAATAAATGTCGGCGATATGAACCTTAATGCAATGTGGCTCAGAAACAGAACAACAAAAACAAACGGCGTTTCTTATATCATCCAAAAGGGCGGAGCCGCTGTTTTCACCGATGAGGGCCAAAGACAAATCCACGAAAATATCGGCGTATATAAACAAAACGCACGAGTTTTGTCCGGTGTTCTTGATGAACTCGGCATTTGGTACACGGGCGGAAAAAATGCGCCGTATATCTGGATGGAATGTCCCGATAATATGAGCAGTTGGGAGTTTTTCGATTATCTCCTAAACGAAATTCAGGTTATTGGTACACCGGGTGAGGGCTTCGGCAAATGCGGAAACGGATATTTCCGTTTTTCAACCTTTGCCTCAGCAGAAGATACGCTTGTTGCGGCAAAAAGACTTAAAGAATTATTATCTAAATAAAATTAAGGCGGTATCGCTTATGCGAATACCGCCTTTTAATTTTCAAACAAGCATCGGTTTAACCTGAATTCCTCTAAGCGCCATTTCAACCGTTTCGGGTATCCTTGAAAAATCGCAAATAAGCGAAGTGGGTTTGTTCTGCGCGTCATCTTGGGAATAGGGCACAAAATAAATGTTTTTGGTGTTTTGTAAAAGTCCGATGTTTTTCGCACTTGCGCCAAAAGCATCGTTTGTTGCAATACCCAGCACGACCGGACGGCCGTTTCTAAGATGCGCCTTAACCGCCATTGTAACGGGTGTATCTGTTATACCAAGCGCGATTTTTGCCGCTGTGTTACCTGTAAGCGGTGCCACAACAAGAACATCAAGCATCTTTTTAGGGCCGATCGGTTCTGCTTCTGTTATCGTGTGGATAATATCATTTTTTGTTATATCGGTAACTTCTTTTTTTATATCTTCCGCTTTGCCGAAGCGGGTATCGGTTTTATATACTATATCGGACATTATCGGAATGATATTTATATCATATTCTTTAAGCCCTTTAAGAGCGTTAAGCGATTTTGAAATGGTGCAGAAAGAGCCGCACATCGCATAACCTAAGTTAATTTTCTTCATGCTTTTCTCTCCCGATTATTTTCTTAACTGTTTCGGCAATAATCATTCCGGCGCTTATCGGCGCGGTTTTTCCCGGAATACCCGGCAATTTATATGCTCTTAAACCGTTTGTCTGCGCAAATGTATAGTCGATGCAACCGCGTGAGGATAAATCAAACAAAAAAACTTTTCTTAAAACATCGGTATTGTTTTCAAAAAGCGGCAAATCAAGCGTGTTTATTATGATATCAAAATTCTCGGCATATTTTGCAAAATCCGCTGTTTCTATATGCTTTATGCCTAATGTTTGCAACAACGCAAAATCCGATTCTTTTCGGGCGCTAACGGTTATATCTGCACCAAACGGTGCAAGTCTTGATAAAAGAATTTTTGAAACTCTGCCGAATCCCGTTATAAGAAGTTTGCTGCCCATAATCGAAAAATCGGTTTTTGAAACTATTTGGGCAATAGCTCCCTCGGCGGTAAGTGCGGCATTTTTATAGCAAAATTCGTCAAGCGCGCCGTAATCTATCATATTTTCCGTTTTGAAATCATAACCGCATGCTAAAACAAGCGCACCTTTTTTTCTTTTATTTATAATATCAAGATTTATTATTTTATCGGTAAGCGGCGAAAAAACCGTTTTGCCGTCCCTTGAAGTCGGAACGGGAAATATAATAACATCGGCGTTATCAACCGTTCCGCCGTCGCCTTCAAAAAGTCCCGATGAGCTTACATTAAAGCCGTCGCTTCGGAGCGCTTTGTATGCGATTTTCATTCGCTTATCTCCGCCTAAAAAAAGTATTTCCATAAAAAACCCCTTAAAAAAATACGCCGTAAAATGTGCTTCACAGTACATCTTATGGCGTATCATCATATTTAGTTCATATTAAATCAATCAAAATTTCTCTTTTGTTAATTGAAGGGTCTTGCATAACCTTTTTAAGCAACCTTTCAAGCGCTTTTCCGATTTCTTCCCCTTTAAGTCCCTTTGCGGCAAGATCTTCACCTCGTATATCAAGATCTTTTATCCTGAACGGCTCTGCATTTGCTTTAATTTCTTTCAAAAAACCAACGGTGGAAGAATCATCTTCATTTAAGCATATTTTTCTGAAAATAAGAAAATCGCCGTATTCTTTTGCGGCAAGATTCAATCCCTGCTTCACATCAAATTTGGTTTTCGGTCTTTGCGCATTCAAAAGCATAAGCATATTTTTGCAATAGTTTTTGAAAGCGTTGCTCATTTTAAGTTCATTTACCGTAAATAAAACATCACTGCAAAGAATGTATAAAAAGGCAAACAACCTTAAATCACCGTCCGGCAATATTTCCATTTTTGAAAGATCGCCGTTTTTAATCCCTAAAAATTCAAGTGCGCCCGAATTAAGCAGAGGATAGAGTGCTTGCGGGTTTTCCCCGAAAGCCGATTTTTTTATTTCTTCTGCCAATCGTTCACGGCTTACAAGCTCAAGATTGCCTTTTAGCAAAAGTGCCGCTTCAAGCGTATTTTTCTCGATTTCAAAACCCAAAACGGCGGAAAAACGGAAAAGGCGCATAATCCTTAAAGCATCCTCAGTAAATCTTGTTTCGGGGTCACCAACCGCGCGTAGGATTTTTGCTTTTATATCCTGAAGACCGCCAAACGCGTCAAGAAATCCTTCTTCCTCGTTAAAACACATGGCATTTGCCGTAAAATCTCTTCTTGCAAGGTCGTATTTCACATCACTTACAAAAGAAACACTGTCCGGCCTTCTGAAATCGGAATATCCGCTCTCTGTGCGAAAGGTTGTAACCTCATACGGTGTGCCGTTCATAATAACGGTGACCGTTCCGTGCTTTATTCCCGTGGGAAGTGAGTCGGGGAAAAGTTCCATAACCTCATCGGGCAGTGCGCTTGTGCATATATCCCAGTCGTTCGGAGCAATTCCCATTATAAGATCTCTTACGCAGCCTCCGACAAGATAAGCAAGATGCCCGCGCGACTGAAGCGTGAAGAGAATTTGACGAATGTGTTTTGGGGGTGAAATATTAGGCATGATATGTACCTTTAATGTGCGTTCACAATTTATTTTCTTGTAATGTTGCCATTACAGTATTATAATAACATCTATGGAAATTAACATCAAC
>JAZUJA010000005.1:0-4663 GCA_045642495.1 Acutalibacteraceae bacterium | reverse complement strand
GTATATAAAACAAGATGAACAATGCGCAAAAGAAATAGAAAGCAGTCTTGATTCAAAAGGCATTGAATACAGCAGCATTATGTCAACATACGTTACCATCACGACGCCGGATGAGCAGGAAATTGTAACCAGCATTTATGTGGTAGATGATGATACCGCCTTTTTGAAACTGTTTGACGTTCATGACGGAAAACACAAAATCGAACATTTGAACGGTTTATATTCTTCGGTTTCGTACCGAAATGAGTTTGACTCGGCTGACGGCGACAAAATGAAGCTGACCGATGCATTCGGGCAAATGCACGAAGTTGAGGTAACGGATTTCTTTGATTATTACCTGATACAAAATCAGCTCATAATCGACAGAGAAACATACGAAAAAGAATTCGGCGGCGTATATGAGGAGAACTCGGTGATACTTAACCGCGGTGAACATTCTCTCGACTCTCTCTCGGAAATGCTTTCGGAGTATGATGGCTTCATCAACATCAACGACTACTATACGTTTTCCAAAGAGACTTTTGACGGTTTCGCTACCATTTTCAGTCTTGTGGTGGCAGTGTACATTGCTTTGGCGGTTTTGATGGCGTTTATTGTCATTATGAACCTGATTGATATGTTTATCAAAGAGAAAAAATACGAGTTGATCGTATTGATGATTAACGGATTCCGGGCAAAGAGTGCCAAAGCATACATATATGTTGATACGATTATTCTGACACTTATCGGAACCTTGCTGGGACTTGCACTCGGCATTATTATGGGAAATATTTCTCTTTCCGCATACAACACTGCAAGTATTTATTTTGAGGGCGGTATCAATGCGCAGGCAAGTATTATAGGCGTCGGGCTTACATTCTTATTGGTATATATCGTGACTGTACTCAGCATCAGAAAAATCAACCGATTCAAGTTAGGCGATATCAATATATAACGTGCAGAACCACTCATCCTTTTCAAAATGGGCGACTTTTTCATATTTATATTACACTTTTGTTTAATTATCTGTAATACAATTGGGGAGATAATATGTTAATTGAAAAAAGAGTAATAAAAAAATCAAATATTTATCCGGCGGTCAAAGCAATATACAAAGAAGCGTTTCCGAAAAAAGAACGTTTTCTGTTTGCTTTTTTTGAAAAACGCGCATCAGATGGAAAGGCGGATTTCTACTCGTATTGGTTTGAGGATATTCTTGTCGGTTTTACTTATGCTTTGAAAAATGAGAATTATGTGTATGTTTTTTACCTTGCTGTCAAAAAAGAAGAACGCGGCAAGGATTACGGAAGAGAAATATTAAATCAAATAAAAGAAAAATACAAAGATAAAGTGGTATGTTTAGCGATAGAACCGTTGGATATAGATGCAAAAGACTACAACCAAAGGGTAAAAAGAAAGTTGTTTTATCAAAAAAACGGCTTCACTTCTCAAATTGAGCGAATGGAATATGCAGGCGAAAAATATGAGATTATGAGCTGCAACGGCGTAGTGACGGATTATGAGTACAATACTCTTCTGAAAAGTTGGCTCGGGAGCTTTTTATTCCCGTTCTTTAAGGTGAAAATTCGATGAGTTTTAATATTGCAGGGGAATAAAATGTTTGTTCGTCAGATTCAGAATTTCGAATATATGTTTAATGCTTGGGAGCGCTTCCTTTTTGAAAAGAGTAACGCTGTCGTTTTGTCCGATTCGCTCGGAAATCGTTTTACCAGAACACAGGCGGACGATATTTCGGGAAGAATTTATGCTTATCTGAAAATGAAAGGAATCGGCAAAGAAGATTTTGTTCTGATAAATCTTGATCGCAGTGTTAAGCCTATTCTTGCCGCGTTGGGCGTTTTGAAAAACGGCTCTGCTTTCGTCGTTACCGAAGCTTCATATCCTGAAGAAAGAAAAAAGTTTATTTATAACGATTGCAAAGCCAAGTTTGAAATTAATGAGGACAACTGGAATGAAATAATAGAAACAAAGCCATTGACCGGCTTTGAGATTGCCGATTCTCACGATGCCTGCTTTTGTGTTTATACCTCCGGAACTACCGGTACCCCGAAAGGTGTCGTTCACGAATACGGTCAGATAAAGCTTGAAATGTTATCCGAGCAAACTGCTCCGGGAGAGTGGCGGGAAAATACCGATACCAAATGGGGACTTGTCGCCCCGCTTAATTTTGTTGCATCAATAAAAATAATTGTTCATTTTTTGTATTCCGGCAGTCATCTTCACGTTCTGGACTATAATACCGTAAAAGATCCAAGGAAACTCAATGAATATTTTCTGAAAAACAGAATTAACGGAACCTTTTTGTCCCCGTCTATGTTAAGAAAATACGGCAGTAATCTCGGCCCTTTTATGAAACTTGTTTATACGGGTTCCGAAGACGCAAGCAACGTATACGTTAAGGGAGTTGAACTGCTAAACATATATACGATGTCGGAAAGTATGTTTACGGTTACAAGATTTTTGATTGATGAACCCTATAATGTTGTGCCGATCGGAAGTCCGACGTTTGACCTGCCGATAAAGCTGATTGATGCAAACGGCAGGCAGGTTGCTGACGGTGAAACGGGCGAGGTGTGTTTTTATAACCCGTATTGCCGAGGCTATATTAATAACAAAGCCGAAAATGAAAAACACTTTTGCGGCGGTTGGTTTCATACCGGCGACCTGGCACTTTTCAAAAACGGTCGGTATTATCTCAAAGGCAGAATTGATGATATGTTAAAAATAAACGGCAACCGAGTCGAGCCGTTTGAAATTGAATCCGCCTGCAGAAAACTGCTTAATGTTTCCGAATGTGCCGCAAAGGCGTTTGAAGAAGGTTTTGTCGCATTTTATTATACGGATGATATAACCTTTGACGAAGCTGAAATCAGAAAAAAGCTTGAAAAAATACTACCGTATTATATGATACCTTCCTACTTTATCAGACTCGAAAAAATGCCGCTTACGGACGGCGGAAAAATTGATAAAAAACACCTGAATGTTCCGGCTGATTTCTATAAAGCAGAGTATCAGGCTCCGCGAAATGTTTTTGAAGAAAAGCTGGCAAAAGCATTTTCGGAAGTCCTCGGTGTAGAAAAGGTTGGAATTTACGATGATTTTTTCCAAATGGGCGGAAGTTCGATAATGGTTATGGAACTGCTGAGTATATTGGATAAAGACGATATATTGACACCCACATTGATTTATAAAGGCAGAACGGTCGAAAAAATACATCGACTGTATTTGGCTGAAAAGGCAAATCATTTGACCGTTGAAGAGAAAGAAAGGGAGGGACGCAAACATAAGTATCCTCTATCCGATAATGCACTGTGGTATTGGAAAAATGTAAATGATGCGTCTGTCGACTTTTATACCGCACTTAAATTTTCTGCCTTTATCCCGTCGGGAGTCATCGTTAAACGGTTAAATAACTATATTTCAAAGAATTCCACATTCAATATGGTTCTTGAAGCCGGCGAAAACGGTATTCCGTTACAGGCATATACGCCAGATACTCCCTATATCAGGTTGGAACATATAACAAAAGCGGAACTTGAAAGTTTGAAAACGAATTTCGTCAGATCTTTTGGGTTTGGTGAGCCGCTTATCAGACTGCGTGCATATAAGTGCGGTCTGAATACTTATGTGTTTATCCACGCATTCCATATGGTCACAGATGGCGCAGGATTTCATTTGTTGCTTGAAGATCTCACAAAATGCTTAATGGGGAAAGAAACAGAAAAAATCTGCTATTTTTCGTGGGCTTTTGAAGAAAATATCAGAAATGATTCACCTGTCATTCGTGAAAACCTTAGATTCTTTAACGAAACATATTTTAATTGCGATTATGATATCTGTATCAAAGCGGACAACAATACGGGCAGCTCAGGCTTCGGAAAGACAAGCCCCGCCGTTATCTCACTTAATGATATCAAATCACACTGTAGCAAAGCGGATATTTCCGTCAACAATTTCATTGTCGCAGCCACTGCGCTGGCCCAGTGTGCTTATAATAATACCGATAAAACTCTCGTTTCATGGAATTTTAATAATCGCGGACCGAAGGATAATCACGCCGGTGTGATGATCAGAACCTGTTATTTCGGATTAGACCTTAAAGATACTCCTGAACTTAAGCAGGTTTATGACTCGGTGAAAAAGCAGAATGAGGAAATTCTTCCGCGTCTGTATGAACATGAATACTATATCGACTTTGAAAAAGCACAAAATGAGCCGGCACTGAGTATTACATATCTTGAAGACTGGTTTTCGGAAGAAGCTATGCCGCACCCGATCGTAAAAACCGTAGAGCTCAAAAATTCCACGGTATGTTCCGCAGAATCCGAAAAAGTGTTCTGCCTTGTAGGTACGCATCAAGGTGACAATTTGCTTATGACTTTGAATTACGGCTTATCATACTTAAAACCGCAGAATGCCGAAAGGTTTATTTCAATACTGGAAAACACCGCAAAGGAAATGCTTAAAGAAGGAAATTTTACAATGGAAGACAAGAAAATGCTTAATGATGTAGAACTTGATAAGGTAGTCGGCGGTGAAATTGAAAGTGCAAACATTGTCGGTTACGGAGGATCCGTTCCGGAACTGCCTGCACAACAATTGAGAGACAACGTGTATTGGGAAATGTTCAAAGCTGTTGATGAACTTGGAAACGGCAAGGATA
>JAZUJA010000004.1:0-30352 GCA_045642495.1 Acutalibacteraceae bacterium | reverse complement strand
TAACATCATCAATTGGCGTATTGCTTATTGCGGCAAATCCGCCGGCAGGGCCTACAAGGGAACGAAGGCGCTGGCTTGTGTAACGGGAAGCGCCGATATGAAGCTGAACTACAACATCATACTCACTTGCCAAACGGTACGCCAGTCTTAACATATCCGAAAAAAGCGATTTTTTATCTGCCATTTCGCAGTTTTCGGAAATGGCAAGCGCAAAATTCTGCTCATCTGTGCTTTCGGCGCCGACATAACCAAATCCCGCATCAAGCGCAAAATCGAGATAGCGGCAACCGGCAATACGCAGCTGATCCATTTCATTTTTTAATGCTTCAAACAAATCATCTCTTGTTTTTATGCTGATATTATACTTTAAGTTGAGCTTTTCGACAAGTGCTTTCGGGTTAGTTAAAAGCTCGTCCCCACGCAGAGAGGGATAAAGGTTAAGCGAACTGTCAAACGCCGAAATATCATCACAAAAGCCGACACACGGCGCACTATACACAATATTGAAATTTGAAAGAATTTTCTGCGCAGAAAGATTTTTTAACTTTTCGTTTATATCTTTTCTTATATCATCGGCGTTTTTTTCGCAAAGCGGCTCATCAATACCGAAAACACGGGATAACTCCATTTGTGACCACGGATAAAGCGGATTACCTGCAAGGCAGGGCAGATTTTTTGCCCAAACACGAAATTTTTCTTCATTTGAAGAATCGCCCGTTATATACTTTTCATCAACACCCATTATTCGAAGCGCTCTCGACTTATAAGGATCGGAAACAAGCCATAAATCAACGATATCATCAAACTGCTTATCCGCCTTGATATCGGCGGCGCTCAGATGGTTATGCGGATCAATGATCGGCAGATCCTTTGCCGTTTCAAAGAAAAGGCGCTCGGCAAGAGCTGAATTCAAAAGAAAGTTATTTTTCAAAAATTGCACATCCCTTCTCGGCATAAAATACCTTGAATATTCTTTTATTATATGATATTATCGAATAAAAGAAAATACTGCTTATATACCAAAAATTGCTGAAAATTAACATTTAGGAGGATACGCCGTGAAACAAACTTTAACGGAAGAAAAAATAAATCCGAGAATGATCGCGGCCAAAAAATTTAATTCATTCGGAAAGCTTACGCCAAACAAGCGAACAAGGCAGCGAACAACACTTTATTATGAGTTTTCGTTCTATACAACCGATTCGGGATATTTCTATTCGGAAAACGAAAAATTTACCATAAGAAAAGGAACGTGGCGCTTTACCGTTCCCGGAACAAAGGTTTCAAGTATTCCGCCATATAAATGCAAAACCGTTTTATTTTCCCTTTCGCCCGATAATATCGCCGAAAACACGGTTATTGAGAATTCTTTTTTGAACTCTATTCCGCCTTTTTTTGAAAGCCGTTTCCCCGAGGAATTTGATGCGCTTTGTGATGAAATTCCCGAAATCAGCGCAGGCGTTGGGATAGGAAGTGAAATCGCCAAAAAGACGGCACTTTATAATCTCTTGAATCTCATAAGAAAAGATATTATACATACTGATAACAAAACATCATGCGAAAAGGCGATCGACAGCATAAAAAAATACATTGAGGAGAATTACAGCAGCGATATTCCGCTTACGGTTTTAGGAGAAATTTCCGGATATCATCCGCTTTATATTCAGCGAACATTCAAAGAAAAGCTCGGCAAAACACCGCACGAATATCAGCGCGATATAAGAATATCAAAAGCACGGGTTTTGCTTTATTCTTCGGGACTTTCAATAGGCGAAATATCCGAAAAATGCGGTTATTCATCGGTTTCACATTTTAACAACACATTCAAAAAAAATACGGGTATGACTCCCCTTTCGTTCAGGAAAAAGAGCGAAATCAAATTATAAACCAAAAGCACGGACTTTATAAAAATCCGTGCTTTTTTATTTTTATTTTCCTCTTAACTTATTTATCCTATCACGCAAATACGCGGCATGCTCAAATTCAAGAATTTTAGCCGCCTGCTGCATTTCGCGGGTGAGCGTTTTGATAAGCTGTTCTTTTTCCATACGGGACATTTGTTTTTCCTTTTTGGGATTATCGATCTTTTGGCCGATTTCAATTATCTCGTGAACATCTTTTACAATGGTTTTAGGCGTTATACCGTGTTCTTCATTATACGCCTTTTGAATGGATCTTCGGCGTTCGGTTTCGCGGATAGCGTTTTCCATTGAACGGGTTACGCTGTCGGCATACATAATAACCTGACCGTTCGCATTTCTTGCGGCGCGGCCTATCGTTTGAACAAGGGATGTTTCACTGCGCAGAAAACCTTCCTTATCGGCATCAAGGATAGCCACCAGCGACACCTCGGGGATATCAAGGCCCTCTCGCAAAAGGTTGATACCTACAAGCACATCAAATTCACCGAGGCGCAAATCCCTTATGATCTGCATACGCTCGATAGTATCAATATCATAGTGCATATAGCGAACTTTTATATCAAGATTATCAAGATAATCGGTTAAATCCTCCGCCATTTTTTTGGTGAGGGTTGTAACAAGCACCCTTTCGTTTTTGGCGGTTCTCATATTGATTTCAGAAACAAGATCATCTATCTGACCCTCTGACGGTCTTACGGATATTGAGGGGTCAAGAAGACCTGTGGGTCTGATAACCTGCTCAACTGTTTGCGCGGCGTGCTGTTTTTCAAAATCGCCCGGTGTTGCGGAAACAAAAACCGCTTGATTTATATGCGAATAAAACTCATCAAAATTGAGCGGACGGTTATCATAAGCCGAGGGCAAACGGAAACCGAAGTTAACAAGGTTTTCTTTTCTGCCCCTATCGCCGCCGAACATTCCCCTTACCTGCGGAATTGTTACATGGGATTCATCAACAAAAAGCAGAAAATCATCGGGGAAATAATCAAGCAAGGTTGAGGGCGTACTGCCGGGCGCTCTGCGGGAAAGCACCCTTGAATAGTTTTCTATTCCCTTGCAGGTACCGATTTCACGGAGCATTTCGATATCATATTCCGTTCGCTGACGAATTCTCTGCGCTTCGATAAGTTTGCCGTTTTCATTAAAGAACTTGACCTGATCTTCCATTTCCTCACGAAGATCATTCAGCGCGTCTTCAAGCTTATCCTGAGTAACGATATAATGCGATGCGGGATAAATCGCCGTATGGGAAAGGATTTCTTTAACCTCACCCGTAACGGTGTTTATTTCGCTTATCCTATCGATTTCATCGCCGAAGAACTCGATCCTGACAGCGTTTTCATAGGAATATGCGGGATAAACCTCAACCGTATCACCGCGCACCCTGAACTTATTTCGAACAAAGTTTATATCGTTTCGCTCATATTGAAGCTCAACAAGCTTTTTTATAAGATCATCACGGTTTTTTTGCATACCCGTACGAAGCGATATAACCATATTGCGATAATCAATAGGATTACCGAGCGAATATATGCAGGAAACCGATGCCACGATGATAACATCTCTGCGCTCGGAAAGTGCGCAGGTTGCGCTATGGCGCAGTTTATCAATTTCATCATTTATTGCGGAGTCTTTTTCGATATAGGTATCACTGCCGGGGATATATGCCACCGGCTGATAATAATCATAATAAGAAACAAAGTATTCAACCGCGTTATCGGGGAAAAACTCACGAAATTCGGAGCATAACTGCGCGGCAAGAGTTTTGTTATGCGCCAAAACAAGCGTTGGGCGGTTTACCTTTTCGATGATATTTGCCATTGTGAAGGTTTTGCCCGAACCGGTAACGCCTAAAAGCACCTGCTCTCTATCTCCGCTTTTTATTCCTTCAACCAACTTTTCGATAGCTTCAGGCTGATCACCCGTTGGCTTATACTGCGAATGTAAAACAAACTTATCCGACACCTTATTCCCTCCTTATTATGATGCATTTGCCGATTTATCAAAAAAACTCACCTGCTTATAATAACATATAAATCCCAAAAAATAAAGAGCAGAATGAATATAAATAACACGACTGTATAGAAAAATTACACTTATTATGTTTGACTAATTTTCGTAAATATGATAATATTTAATAAAATAATTATGATAGGGGTTTTCAAAATGGGTTTATTTGATGCTTTGAAAAAAGCCGCAACAGATGCTTTGGGTAATGCCGCTTCAAGCGCCGCAAGAAACGCTGCTTCCAATTTTTCAAACGCGGCTAACAATGCCGTTAAATCGGCAACATCCACACAGAAAGAATCCAAAACATTCAGTTTTAACGATTTGCCGAAATCGGTTGAGGAGATGAAAGCTCTCCCCGAGGCTTCACTCGATACACCGTTTAAGGCAGCCGCTCTTACGGTCTGCGCACTTTGTCTTTTTCCCGAAAACAGACAGGTTTCAAAGGATATGCTTAACTTCTTAAAGGGACCTCAGCCGCTCTCCCCCGCTGAGGAGCAATTTATAGCCGACAGATTTATGGACGGAAAAAAATATGTTCCCTTTTCATATTTTGAGGGTTCTTCTCCCGAAAATGAATACACACCGACCGTTCCTTACAAAATCACGGTTTCTTCAAACCCTTATTCTTTTCAAGATCCAAACTATGCGGTTCTTTATATCAAATCAACCGGTGCCGATTCAGAGCGCCAGGTGAAGCTCAGAAAAAAGGGCGAACAGTGGTTTTTATGGGAACAGTTCCTGCTTTCCGATATTCGCAAGCCGAAGTCACAAGACCCTTGGGCATAAATAAAAAAGGTGATTTTTCATGTTCTTAAAACTGTTTAGAAAGAAAAAATCAAACCCTGATGTACCGATTGAGCTTCCAACCCCACCCGGTACAAACGGATATGCGGCATTATTTGAATGTCCCTTTTGCAAAAAAACATTTGCGAAAACCGGTTTATACTGTGAGCATTGCGGCAAAAAAGTATTTGAAAAATAATATATATTTTTAATGATGCGGCTATGTTTTAGAGGATAAAAAAAACAGAATTAAACGGTTGATTTGCAATTTACAGATCAGCCGTTTTGTCATTTTTGAGGTGATTTGATGCAAACCATACAACAGTATAAGTGTCCTTCATGCGGAGGTGCGCTTGAATTTGACAGCGATTCTCAAAAGCTTAAATGTCCTTTTTGCGACAGCGATTTTGATATTGCGGTTATAGAAGAAATTACAAAAGCAGAAAAGGTTATAGAAGCAGACGACTCGATGGATAACTGGGCAGATCCTTCTTCTGAAGAATGGTCAGCCGAGGATGAAAACGCCGTTTGCTCTTATATTTGCAATTCCTGCGGCGGCGAAATAATTGCAGATGTTAACACCGGAGCTACAACTTGTCCGTTTTGCGGAAACAATGTTGTTATAAACGAAAAGTTTTCAAAAACCTTAAAACCCGATTTGATAATTCCCTTTAAGCTTGATAAAAAGTCTGCAAAAGAGGCGTTTCTTAAACACCTAACCGGCAAAAAACTTTTGCCGAAGTTCTTCAAACAAGAAACACATATTGACGAAATCAAGGGCATATATGTGCCGTTTTGGCTATATGAGGCGGATGTTGACGGCTCTGTAAAATATTCGGCAACAAAGATACGATGCTGGTCAACAGGCAAATATGATTATACAGAAACAAAGTATTATGAGTTGTTTCGTGAGGGCGGAGTGGCATTTAAGGATATTCCGGTTGACGCCTCTTCAAAAATGCCCGATGATTTAATGGATTCGTTAGAGCCGTTTGACCTGAAAGAGGCGGTTGATTTTAACACCGCTTACTTTGCGGGTTATCTTGCCGATAAATATGATGTTACGGTTGAAGATAATATTCCGCGAATCAACACAAGAGTTAAATCAAGCACCGAAAGTGTTTTGAAAAGCACCATAACCGATTTTTACGATACGGTTTCAGTTAAAAATTCTTATATCAATCTAAAAAACGGCAGTGCTAAATACGCGCTTTTACCGGTTTGGGTTTTGAATACAACCTGGAACGGCAATAAATATATTTTTGCAATGAACGGACAAACGGGAAAATTTGTCGGTAATCTTCCCATGGACAAAAAACTCTATTGGAAATACTGGCTTTTGGCATTATTATGTTCAGCTCCGATAAGCGCGATTATAACAATGATAATTCGGTTTTTAGCTGAATAAGGAGGGAGAATAAAATGAAAAAAACAGTTGCTTTTATTATTTCTTTATTTTTGTTTATCTCCTTCTTTAACTTCGGCACCTTTGCACTTGAAACAACAAGGCCCGGAACTTTTTTCACCGAGGAGCAGGTTGCCAAATCTCAGGAGATCAAGGATAAATTCGGTTTTGATGCCATTTTACTTTATGCGGAAGATCAAGCAAATGATTTTGATACTCTTAACCGCTATAAAGACAGTTTTATTGAAAAAAGCGGAATAAATGAAAAATACTTTGTTTTTGCTTTTAACAATGAATATTACTGCTATGAATGGTCTGATGATCTTGACGAAGTTTTTCACAGTATAGACGGTATTTATATCGCAAAATCCATTGCGCACGATAATCTTTCACCAAGCGAAATAGAAGACGGATTTTTTGATATTATTATCAAAATGACCGAGAACCGATTAAGCGCTCCTTACAAATACATAAAAGATCACGCCGGCGTTTTAACCGACAGCCAGGAAAAAGCCATAAACGAAAAGCTGATTTCTTTTTATAAGGATAATGATGCAGATCTTGTTGTTGTGCTTACAAACGGTTTGGATAACGGCGATTATTACAATGATGACCGTATGGATTATGCCGACGATTATTATGATTATAACGGTTATTCAAAGGACGGCGCCCTGCTTCTTGTTAATATTTCGGCATTTGATGAGTATTTCAGCAAAAACAGCTGGATCTCAACATCGGGAAAGTTTATCGGAAGAATTTCGGATGACGATGTTTCGGATATCGGCTCAAAGCTTACTCCCATTCTCGAAAATGGAGATTATAACAGAGCAGTAAATGAATTTATCACTCTTGTTGAGAAAGACATAAAGGACGATAACGCACAAAGTATCGGCTCGTTAGTTCTTATTGTAATCGTTGTCAGCGTAATTGTTGCGTTTGTTTATACCGGAAGACTTAAAAAAGAACTTAAATCCGTTCAATCGGCAACGGAAGCTAATGATTATCTTGTTGATAATTCTCTTGTTTTAACCGGATCTTACGATCACTTTTTATATTCTCATGTAACAAAAACCGCAAAGTCAAGCAGCAACGGCAGTTCTTCACATACATCATCTTCGGGCTCATCTCACGGTGGCGGAGGATTTTGATGTATCTCAAACGGCGCATAACAAAACCGTCACCTTTTTAGGTGGCGGTTTTCACTTTCATAACCGAAGAAAAAATATTGTATATAAAATTAAATTATGATATAATAAATAATAATTATATGCGGAGGTTTATTATGAGAAAAATCAAAAAAATGCTCGCAGCTTTTGTTAGTTTGCTTTTAAGTGTTTTGTTGATTGCCGCAGCCGGATTTACTCAGGTTTTCGCGGCAGGCGACACCACTTACACCCTTCAAGAGCTTATGAGCGCCGACAAGGTTAAAACCATAGGCAGAACTGTTTTTGAAAACGGAAAACTGCTTGCCGACTGGGTTGGCACCGGTTTTGAGGTTAATGTTAACGCCAATGCGGGAACATTTTCCGTTTCGGTTGATAAAACCGATACCAGCCAATATTATATTGATATTCTTATTGACGGTGAGCTTGCCGTTAGATCGGATCTTACCGAAAGCGGTGTTATTTCTGCGCCTATAAGTGCCGGAAATCATACGGTTACCGTTATCCGCGACAGCCAAAACAACAACGCAAGAGTTTCAAGCGGAACCGTTACATTAAGAAGACTCTCTTTCACACAGATTGCTTTTAACGGAACAGTTTTGGAGAAGCCCGAAGATAAGGATTTATATATCGAATTCGTCGGTGACTCTTACTGCTGCGGTGACGGATCTGTTGGCGAATACGAGGCAGGCGTTTTATGGACCTGCCCGCGTGATGACAGCGTTACGGGATCTTTTGCATTTAATGCCGCAAAAGAACTTGGCGCCGATTATTCATTAGTTGCGCGCGGCGGAATAGGTCTTACCGGCACGGACGCACAGCAGGTTGCCGATACTATCACCGTTGAAAAGGTTTACGATTATGCCACTTATGACAGTTTTAATTTAGAAAACAATTCCGCTTATGCTTCTAAAATGAGCGAAGTTAAACCGTTTGATTTTTCCTCTGCAAGAAAGCCCGATTTTGTTGTTATTGAGATCGGAGCAAATGACGGTCAGGCATCCGCGGTTCTTCCTATATGGAAACAGAAGGCCGCTGATTTTATAGATCAGATCAGAAACCGTTGGAATGATGAAAATTTGCCTATCGTTTGGATAACAACGAGTGCAAATTATAATCAAAACATATATATGCGCACACTCGCCCAAACCGATCCTAACCTCCACCCCTGGCGTTATCATCAGGGTGGTAACGGCTCTGCCGCAAAGGCAACGCAGGAAGCCGGTCACCCCTCTAAGACCCAGCAGATTGAATGGGGCAAACAGTTAGCGCAGTTTATCAAAAGCGAAAAGCTTGATGTTATAGGCGGAAGTGTTGATCCTGTTCCCCAACCCAAAGCAAACACCTTTGAGGTTTATGCAGACGGCGTTCAAACAAGCGAAGAAAACCATTATCAGTATATCGGTCAGGCAGAAGCCGCCCTTGCCAATATGGTTAAAACCGTTTCGGGCGGAAATGATGCTATTGACGCGATAATTTATGTTTCAAACAGAAACGGCGCGGTAAATTCAAGCGCTGTCGGAACATCCTCAAACGCACTTTTCAATAACGCAACCGCCGTTAAGGACAGTAAGGGCAATTATATCACCGTTCAGATAATCGGTGTTGACGATGCAAACACAGGAAATGCGCCTGAAATTTATGTTGGCCGCTATACTTCCACATGGAGAAAAGCGGTGAACTGGTATCGCTTTGAAAATGTTTGCATTTCGGGATCGGGCGATACAAACGGCTCATTCACACAAATATACGCAAACGGAATGAATGTTGTTTTTGATAAAAACACTTCCGTTTGGCAGTCAAGCACAACCAAAGCACATAATGCTGCGGGACTTTCAACCGTTTACGGCGGACATCCGAGTAACGCTACTGCCACCAATGCGGGAGTTTCCACAAATGTGACAATAAACTCCGATAAGATGATTATAGGCACATTTCTTGCAGGCGGTATCAACCGCTTCAGCGCAGGATATAATGCAACCGCAAAGACATTTGATCTCAACTCAGGCAGTGCAACCACAGCAAACATAACAGTAAACGCAGGTAAAGTATCCACCTTAGCCGTTGGTAATGCAAACCTTGTAGGCGGTAAAAACTTCACATCAAACATAACGGTAAACGGCGGTGAAATAACCAATCTTTATAACGGTTTAAGTTATGCGACAGCCACAGCTCCTACATCGCTTGAGCAGAAATTTACAAGCAATGTTACAGTAAACGGCGGCACTGTTAAAAATTATTACGGTGCATACGGCGATAATATGAATTATGGCGGCACCCATACATTCACGATGAATGGCGGAAAAATCACCGATGTTTTCACCGGCACAACCGATCCCGCAAATTCCATAACGGTTAACAAAACCGTAAATAACATTAACGGCGGACTTATAGGGGTTTTATATTTCCATGCTGTCGGCGCTAAAACAACCGCGCAAACAATAGAAAACAACATAACGGGCGGCGAAATTCTTTGCCGCGGAACAACCGATAAAGAAGGTATTTTCCTTGGCGGCTTTGATAACCTTAATGCAACAACAGTTACAAACAATATTTCGGGCGGTGCGATTTCAAATGTTATGACAACCGCTTCTGCCAACTCTCAAATGTGGTTTGGCGGAAGATCAAATTCACAAATCGGCACATTAACCAACAATATTTCGGGCGGCGCATTTACCGCTTTCTTGACACCGGGAATAACCAAAACAAGCGGCACAACCGGCATTTATTTCGGCAACTATTCGGGCTCTGTCGAAACATTCAATAACAATGTTTATGCAGGACTTTTCGATCTCAATCCCGTTGGAAGCGGAACATATCAGATAGGCGGCCAATCGACAAGCAATTCCTACGGAAAGGTGAACAATGTTTTCGGTTATGCCGGAACGGACATAGGTCCGCAGTTTAAATCAAGACCCGTTAACCTTTCAAGCGGATGGGGCAAGGTTGGAGAAGGCGTTAAATCATCCGATTCCCTCCCCACGGATATCGTTTGCAGCGATACCGTTGTTATTAAAAACACCGTAAACTATCTTGAAGCAGCCGGAGTGATAACTTTCGGGACTTCGGGAATTATGCCCGATAAGAATTATTATTCGTTTGTTAAGGGCAGTATTGAAAATGTTATTAACGGCGGATTGTTTGAAAACACAGTTTACTTAGGCGGCGCAAGAGTTTACGGTCATGTTAAAACAACCATAAACGGCGGCGTGTTTAAGGATGTTTACGGCTACGGCGTGAGCGATGCAAACGGCATTGTTTATGACGGAACAGAGCTTATCATCAACGATTTCTCTTCCTATGCAAACATCGCAGATAAGAATTATGCCGTTTACGGCGCAGGCAACACATCAACAGTTGTTGCTCCGCAAACCGAAAACAGAGATGCCGTTTCGCTGACGATTAACGGCGGAAACTTCCCATCAAGATGCAAGGTGTTCGGCGGAAGCAACACAGGCGATGTTAACGGAAACATCAAAACTACCGTTGCAGGCGGAAATCTTTCATATTTCTATGGCGGATCAAACAACGCAACCGTTACGGGCAATATAAACAACACCATTACAAACGGAACGATCTCAAGCTATTACTTTGCGGGAAACTGCACGGGAACTGTTGACGGACATATTAACACGCTTATAAACACAAGCGGTAAAATGAGCGCAACCCACGGCGGCGGTGAAAACTGCACCATCACAAACGGAACTGAACTTCATATCAGAAAGTACAGAACTACCAATGCGGATAAGAGTCTTTACGCAACAAGCAAATTAGGTACTGTTTCCCTTAAAGAGAACAGCGAATATGAAAATGCAGTTGTTCTTGATATTTATTCCGCTAAACATTCCGATAAATACAATGCAGGAGATGTTTCAATAGACGGAAGCCTTTTCCTTTGCGGAAATGCAGTTAATATAAACGGAAATGTTTATGCAAAGCTTTCGGGCGGCAGTAACACACAAACGGGAGATAAAGCGCGTCACTTAGTGCTTGGCAACCAAAATATTTCGGGTGTTATAAACGGAAATATTTATGCTGAAATTGAGCGCGGCGGATACTATGGCGGCGCAGTGTATTTGGGTCACAGAACCGCTCCCGCAACACCGGAGGTTGCCGAAATAAACGGCGATATAACGCTTAAAATCAACAGCGGCCATATCGGCACACTAAACAATCCCAACAACGCCCTCACCTTTAACGGAAAGGCACACGTTATTCTCGATCAAACAAACGGATCTTCTATTTTCAACAATGTAGTTGGCGGCACTAACGCAAAATATGATGTTCATGTTAAGGGCGGCAAATATTCACTCACTCTTACGGCAAACGGAAGATTATTTGCCGACACAGCTGAAGTTGATGCAGAAAACACGTTTAACATTAATCAGTATTCCAATATGGCAGATGGCACGGTTATAGCTGAGCTTCCCGAAGATGTTACCGATAACATCGTTATAACCAAAGGTGCATCTATAACCGACGGTCACGCCGTAAGCTATAACGGTGAAAAAACAAGCGTTATTGTTTTGGATTCGATCCAAAATGAGATTGCCGCACAGTTTGAGCTTGATGAAGCAATAACGGCGCAGATTATGTTCCCTGCCGACAATAACATTAAAACAGTTATAAATAAGGTCGGCCGTGCGAATTACAGTTATACATTCTTAGGCGAAACTGTTAAGGGATATTTTGACGCTAAAACTCCCATAATGGCGGTTGAAGGTACAGATTATTATGTTGTTACCTTCCCTGTTCCGACCGGAAAGTTTGATGAAAGCATTTCAATTTCCTGCAACGGTTTTACGGATAAAAATGTTACAACAAACACTATTCTTGAAGCAGGTATTGATCATTATTCCGATGATCCCGAAATCACAAAGCTTTTCGGCTCACTTATTGATTACGGAAAAGAGGCTGCGGCTCTGTTCTATGAAGGCGAGGCGCCCGAAATTGATTACAGCGGAATTGATGCAATAAAAGAAAAATATGATTTTGCACCCCAAATCGAAAAAAAGACAATGATTAAAGGAACTTCCCTTTATCTTGAAGATCAGGTTAATATTCATCTTTATATCAAAACAGATGATATCAGCAAAATAACGGGTGTTACACTTGACGGCGTTACCCTTACGAGCGACGGATATTCGATTTGCGAAGTAACAGATCCCGAACTTTTAAGCGGCGGATTTACCCATATTATCCGAGTTCCGATCAGCGCATCAAAAATGAAAGATTCTTTCAATATTTCAATCGTTTGCGGTGACACCGTAACGGACAGTTACACTTCAAGTATTGGTTTCTACTGCGCAACCTATATTGATTCAAGTAATGCGGTTTATGCGAAATACGCAAATCTTTCAAAGGCGCTTCTTAAATATATTGATCAGGTTGCAACCTGCTTTGGCGACTAATCAAAATTAAATTCTTAAAGCACCGAGTTTTTTCTCGGTGCTTTATTTTTTATATTGACTTTTTTAATTAACAATGATAAAATACAACGCGTATGAATAGTTTACATTGTTAACTGTTTTCTTAAATAACATAAAAAGGAGAGGAAAAAATGATACTATACGAAAAGAAAATAACGGAAACAATGCGAAGAATGAAAAACATTCATTATTTAAGTCTTATTCCGGATTTAACACCTGCCGAAATATATCTTCTCGGCGCGATTTGCGAAGAGAACAAATGCAAAAAGAAAGTTTCTGATTTATATCATGCCTGCGATATGCAGCCGACTGCGGTTTCAAGGCTGATGAACAGTCTTGAAGAAAAGGGACTGATTATCAGAAACACGCGAAAAGATAATCGGCGCATTACCGATGTTGATGCTACCGAACTTGGCAGAGAAACAAACAACAAAAACCGTGAAATAATTCATTCATATTGGGAACAGGTTCTTGAAAATGTTCCGAAAGAAAACATTGAAACGATGTTAAATGTTTTTAACGAAATTATGGACAGTATGGAAAACGTGCTTTTAGAGAAAAACGAAAAGAAAGAAGGTTAAATTTTGAAAAGCATTATAAAATTTCTTAAAGGATCGTGGAAAGCGGTCATTGTTATTGTTATGCTGCTTATTTTGCAGGCATACTGTGACCTTGCTTTGCCGAACTACACAAGCGATCTTTTGAATATCGGACTTCAGCAGGACGGCATAGAAAACGCCACTCCGAAAACCGTTCGCAGCGAGACACTGCGCTCGCTTGGGCTTTTTATTCCCGATAAAGACCTGCCGGAGCTTGAAAAAGCATACTCAAAAGAAGATGAAAAAGGTGTTCGCACCCTTAAAAATGATGCGGATATAAACCGCCTCAACTCAATTTTAGCGCTTCCCGAAAGTGTTTATTTCCAAATGGCAAATTCCAAGGAAATGAACATTGCCGATATTGAAAAGGCAATCGGGTTCGGTGTTATGACAAAAGAGCAGTTTTTAAGCGGAATAAATGAAAAAATCGCTTCATACGGCGATTTAAGTGACACTTATCTTAACCAGATAGCCGTTAAATTTGTGGCTTCTGAATACGAAGCACAAGGTATTGATATTTCAGATATACGAAATCACTATCTTTTAATCATCGGAGCTAAGATGCTTTTAATGACCCTTCTTATGTCTGCCGCGGCAGTTGTTACCGGACTTATTGCCTCGCGTACTTCGGCTAAGGTCGGAATGTCACTTAGAGAATCGCTTTATGAAAAGGTTATGAAATTCACAAATGCCGAAATGGAAAAGTTTTCAACCGCTTCTCTCATAACGCGTTCAACCAACGATATCCAGCAGGTTCAAATGGTTATCGTAATGCTGTTGCGCATAGTAGCATACGCGCCTATTTTGGCAATATTCGGCATTATCCGCGTTATCGAAACAAGATCCGGAATGAGTTGGATAATCGTTACGGCGGTTATTTCGCTTTCGGCTTTAGTCGGAATTCTGGTTGCCGTTGCTATGCCTAAGTTCAAAAAGATGCAAAAATTAGTGGACAGGCTTAATCTTGTTTCAAGAGAGATTTTAACGGGTGTTATGCCTATTCGTGCCTTTAACCGCGAATTGCATGAGCAAAAACGATTTGAACAAGCAAACAAAGACCTTTATGAAACACAGTTGTTCACAAACCGCGCCATGACATTTATGATGCCGTTTATGATGTTTATTATGAACGGAATTTCGGTTCTTATTGTTTGGGTTGGTGCTAAGAAGGTTGATCTCGGTACAATTCAGGTTGGCGATCTTACCGCCTTCATCACCTATTCAATGGTTATTGTAATGAGCTTCCTTATGTTATCAATGATCTCAATCGTTCTTCCCCGCGCAGGTGTTGCGGCTGACAGAATAACAGAAGTTTTGAACACACCCATATCACTCAACGATCCCGAAAATCCCAAAGACAATGAAATTGCAAACGGAAAGGGCGTTTTAACCTTTGATGATGTTTGCTTTTCATATCCGGGTGCGCAAACAAACGCGCTTGAAAACATATCATTTACCGCAAATCCCGGCGAAGTTACGGCTATAATCGGATCTACCGGATGCGGAAAATCCACCCTTCTTAACCTTATCCCCCGCTTTTTTGATACAACAAGCGGCTCTGTTAAAATTGACGGTGTTGATGTTAAGGATATTACACAAAAAGCACTCAGAGATAAAATCGGTTATGTTCCGCAAAAGGGTATGCTTTTCTCGGGCACGGTTGAAAGCAACGTTAAATACGGCGGCGAAAATATCACCGATGAGGATATGAAAGAGGCTATTGAAATAGCTCAGGCCGAAGAGTTTATATCGGAAATGCCCGATAAATACAACTCTGCCATAGCGCAAGAAGGCTCAAATGTTTCGGGCGGACAAAGGCAAAGATTATCTATTGCAAGAGCGATTGCCAAAAAACCGCAGATCTATCTGTTTGACGATTCTTTCTCGGCGCTTGACTATAAAACCGATTTGAAGCTTCGAACCGAGCTTTTGAAAAAGACGCAAAACGCAACTGTTATTATCGTTGCGCAAAGAATATCAACAATTATTCACGCAAACAAGATTTTATGTTTAGATGACGGAAAAATCGTAGGTCAAGGCACGCATGAAGAACTTATAAAGAATTGCAAAACTTATATTGAAATTGCAAAAAGTCAGCTCTCGGATGCTGAGCTTTCCGGAATGGGAGGTGCTTGCTGATGGCAAATCAAAGAAAAGGAATGGGCCACGGCAGAAGAAATTTCGAAAAACCGAAAGATTTTAAGGGCACAGTTAAAAAACTTATCAAATATATGGGCAATTACAAAATTGCCGTTCTTATTGTTATGATTTTTGCTGTCGGCTCAACCGTATTTGCGGTTATCGGCCCGAAGATACTCGGTAATGCAACAACCGAACTGTTTTCAGGTCTTATCGCAAAAATAACGGGATCGGGCAGTATCAATTTCGGCAAAATCGGAAAGATACTTCTCTCGCTTATGGGAATTTATGCCGTTAGTGCCGTTTTCGCATTTATCCAAGGTTGGATAATGAGCGGCGTTTCGCAAAAGATGAGTTTTAAGATGCGCGAAGATATCAACCGAAAAATCGACCGTATGCCGCTTTCTTATCTTGAAAGAAACACGGTTGGCGATGTTCTTTCCCGCATAACAAACGATGTTGACACACTTGGTATGTCGCTTAACCAATCAATAACACAGCTTATAACTTCGGTGTTCACATTGATCGGCGTTTTGATAATGATGCTTTCAATTTCGCCGCTTATGACCTTGATCACTGTTGTTATACTGCCGGTTTCGGTTATCCTTGTGGCAATTATTGTTAAGCGTTCACAAAAATACTTTTTTGCACAACAAAAATATCTCGGAAAAATTGACGGCCAGATAGAAGAAACCTTTTCGGGACACAACATAGTTAAAGCATTTAACCGTGAAAAAGAGGAACTTTCATCCTTTAACGAAACAAACGGATTTCTTTTTGAATCCGCTTGGAAAAGCCAATTCTTCTCGGGACTTATGCAGCCGATTATGAACTTTGTAAGCAATTTAGGATATGTTGTTGTGGCCGTTGTAGGCGCTATGTTAGCGGCGGCAGGAACAATTATGATCGGTGATATAATCGCTTTCATTCAGTATGTTAAGAGATTTACCCAGCCTATCACACAGCTCGCTCAGGTTTCAAATATGCTTCAGTCTATGGCGGCAGCAGCCGAGCGCATTTTTGAATTTCTTGACGAAAAGGAAGAATCCGAGGATATTGTTTCGGAAGAAAACGAAAAAAGTATTGAAGGCAGAGTAACATTTGATCATATTCGTTTTGGCTACAACGCTGAAAAAACCGTTATCAACGATTTGAACCTTGATGTTGAGCCGGGCAAGATGGTTGCCATTGTCGGTCCCACCGGTGCCGGAAAGACAACGGTTGTTAAACTGCTTATGCGTTTTTATGATGTTAACAGCGGTGAAATCCGCGTTGACGGAAAACCCATAACGCAAATGGCAAGAGGAAGTTTAAGACAAAACTTCGGAATGGTTTTGCAGGACACTTGGCTTTTCCACGGAACAATTATGGAAAACATTCGTTATGGCAGACTTGATGCGACCGATGAAGAAGTTATCGCCGCCGCAAAGGCCGCAAGAGCAGATCACTTTATCCGTTCCCTTCCGGGCGGCTATCAAATGGAGCTTAATGAAGAATCAACCAATGTTTCTCAAGGTCAAAAACAACTTTTGACCATAGCGCGCGCAATTCTTGCGGACAACCCGATCCTTATTCTTGACGAAGCCACTTCCTCGGTTGACACAAGAACGGAGCACCTTATCCAAGCGGCGATGGAAGAACTGATGAAGGGCCGCACAAGTTTTGTTATCGCTCACCGACTTTCAACAATTAAAAATGCCGATATAATCCTTGTTATGAAGGACGGCGATATTGTTGAGCAAGGAAACCACGATGAGCTTATAGCAAAAGACGGTTTTTATGCCCAGCTTTATAACTCGCAGTTTGAATTAGCGGTATAATAAAGCAAAAAAAGTAAGCAGTCTTAAATGACTGCTTACTTTTTTTATCTGTATGTTTTTCTTATTTCTCTCCAATCGGGGCAAACACGGCTTAAAAACGCCTTAAAATCGGCACCATGGCCGCGATACAAAAGATGCGTAAACTCATGATACATAACATAAGAAAGAAATTTATCGTTAAAATGAGCGAGCGACAGGCATATCCATATTTTATGCGTTTGGGTGTTGCAGCTTCCCCACCGCGTTTTCATATCTCTTATTGAAATTTCCGAAGGGGAAAGATTTGTTTTTTCACAAACCTCTGCATAAAGTTTATCAATTCTTGATAACAAATCATTTCTTAAAAACTTTTTAACCGCCTTTTCCCTATTCTCTTTTAACGAAGGGTCTTTAACATAAATTATCAAATCATCGCCGGAAAGCAGAGCTTCTCCCTTCCCCTGCCTTATTTGGAGTTTATGATCCTCACCTGCGATTTTTATTGTTTCACCGCTTGTATAATCGGGTGAGAAGGCGGGCTTTATGCTATCTAAATGAGATCTTATCCAATCTTCATGAGAAGAAACAAACGATTCCACATCTTTTTGCGAAAGGTAAAGCGGTGCGGAAACCACAACGCTGCCGTCTGTTTTAACACGAAGATGCATATTTTTTATTCTTTTTCTGATAACCGTTATTTCTATTCCGTTTATTTCCATAATTAAATCCTTTATGCAAAAATCCGAAGAACTGAATTATTCTTCGGATTTTTTCTTTGATAAAAAGCGATTTTTTATATAACCTGCAATTTCCTTTGTGAGCTTTGGATGAACCACCGCATTAGCAACAATATACGCCGGCACGATCCAAAGTGAATTTAGTATTCCGTGCAGAACAAGCTGACCGAAATTATTTTGCAAAAATGTATCGGTTTTAAGAATGGCAAACACCACGCCGAACACAAAGAAATTAACAATGGGATGGATAAATGTTTTGAAAACATTTCGTTTCAACACGCAAACATTCGTGAAGATAACAGAGGCAAAAGTTCGGAAAAGCGAAGCCGCGATAGTTCCTGCCAAGGCGCCGCATATTGCGCCCTGCGCACCGTAAAGGCGATTGAAAATAAGAACACACGAAATTGTTGTTACAATATTTATTGAGGCTTCACACACGGCATGCCATCTTGTGCGGCGAAAGCTGCCCGAATATTCGATAACCTGGCCACATGCCGTTTTAACGCTTGAAATCATTTTTGAAAGAGAAAACAACAGCATAACAAGCGGGAAAACATATAAAACACCGTCACGCTCGCCCTGCGTGTAAATGCGGATAATCGGAAGCAGGAAAACGCACATCAAGGTGTAAATAATAAAGTTTGAAACGATAAAAACCAATTCGTAAACATTAAATTCGCGGTCGAACGTTTCACGGTCGGTTGCAAAGCGCTGACCGAGTGCAAAATGGAAACCGCTTATGATACCCGTAATAAAATTTTCAACCTGATAGAAGAAAAGATTATAAATATAATAGATACTTGAAGCAACGGGATCACAAAGGAAAGAAAGCAAAATAATATCCGTGTTATTAAATATCATAGATGATATCTGATGAACCAAAACGGAATTTTTTTGCGAAACCGCGCTTTTTTTCTGCGGAACCTTGAAATTAAGCCAAGGATATTTTTTTCTTGTATAAACTGTTATAAAAAGCAACTGTCCCACGGCGCACAAAGCATAAGTGAGCTGCATTAAAATAAGGCTGTTTGTTAGAAGCAATACCGCAACCTTGGCAAAACCGCTTACGACCTGCAAAACGGTTTGTGAATTGGTTATAACATATCTTCTGCCGTCAATTTCAAGAAAAACCTGATATTTAAGCTGCAAAAAATAAGAAATAAGTGACGGCAAGGCGTTAAGAACAACAAGAAGTCCCACAACATACCAGCCGATTTCATATCCCTGCTTATAAACATACGCGCTATACCCGACGGCTATAAGAGAAACACAAACGGCGAAAATAATACCCGTTCGCATATAAAAATATCTTGTTGCGGCAAGAATGCCGTTTATATCATCGCGATCGTTTTCCGCAACCGGTTTATAAAGTGCCTGTGCGGAAGCAACACCGATACCGGCTTCGAGCAGCGCAAGATATGTAAAAATCTGTTTTATAACCGAAAGAATACCGTTTGTTTGTGAGCCGAAATTATCAATATAAAGCATCGGCAAAACAAATCCTATGCCGATGGTGACTACTTGGCAAATTATTGAGGACAGTATATTACGCTTGATTTTTCCCGATTTTTCCATTTGCCGCAAGTCTCCTTATAATTTAATTACTTCGTGTTATTTTAACATATTAAAAACAAAAAATCAAGGCGGATAAACCGCCTTGATCGGAAATTATTTATCACAGCACTCGTCTTTTTTAGGTGTTGCCTTTTTTATCGGTGTTCCCTGCTTTGTATCATCGCCGAGACCGGTTACTTCCGATATAATAGTGCTGCGTTTTGTAAGGTCAACAGCGTCAGTGGGTATAATGATTTTTGCCGCCTGACCGTTTGACATACCGACAAGTGCTTCATATTTTTTCAGTTCGATAACCGCGCCTGTGGGGTTTGCTTCGATTATAGCGCGAATACCGTCAGCTTCTGCCTGTTTTGCAAGCAAAATTGCTTTTGCTTCACCTTCTGCGCGGGCTATACGAGCGTCTCTTTCGCCCTCTGCCGCAAGGATCATCGCCTGCTTATCGCCTTCTGCCCTGGTGATTGCGGCGGCTTTATGACCTTCTGCCTGCAAAAGAGTTTCACGACGATCGCGTTCAGCTTTCATCTGCTTTTCCATTGCCGCTTGAATTTCCTGCGGCGGAATGATGTTTTTAAGCTCAACTCTTGTTACCTTAATACCCCACTGATCGGTTGCTTCATCAAGAATGGCGGTCATTTTTCCGTTGATAGTATCGCGGGAAGTGAGAGTTCCGTCAAGTTCAAGCTCACCGACAAGGTTACGAAGTGTGGTGGCGGTAAGATTTTCAAGAGCATTTATGGGGTTTACAACGCCATAAGTGAAAAGCTTTGCATCAAAAATACGGAAATAAACGACCGTATCGATCTGCATGGTAACATTATCCTTTGTGATAACCGGCTGAGGAGGAGAATCAAGCACCTGCTCTTTAAGGGTTATTTTTTTGGCAATTCCTTCAAGGAAAGGAATTTTTACATGAAGACCGGCAGACCATGTTTTGCGATATTTTCCCAAAAACTCGATAACATATTCCGATGCCTGCGGAACAACACGGATATTCACAAAAATGAGAATCAAGAGAACAACAACCAATCCTAAAATTACAAATGGCATAAAAAACAACTCCTTTTATGTTTTAAAAAAAGGAAGACACTTTATTAAAAAATACCGCGTCTTCCCTTATTTTATGCTGATTTATCTGATATTACTTAGGAACCTTTTCCCAATCTTTAAGGAAGCCGGCAACTGCGCGGTCAGTATTGGGGTTGGCAATCATCTGATTGATTACCTTGAAAGGCATTGTTGCAATATCAACGCCCATACGAGCAAGTTCAGTTACATGAACGGGATGACGAACGGAAGCAGCAACGATCTTTGTGTCGATACCCTGAGCATCAAAGATTTCACGGATAGACTGGCAAAGTTCAAGACCGTTTTCGCCGATATCATCAAGTCTGCCAACGAAGGGAGCAACGAAAGAAGCACCTGCGTTAGCTGCGAGGATTGCCTGAGTTGCTGCAAAGCAAACTGTTACGCAAACCTTAATTCCCTTTGCGCTTAATGCCTTTGCGGCTTTAAGACCTTCAGCAAGAGCGGGAACCTTAACAACGATATTATCGCATTTTTCTGCGAGAGCAAGACCTTCTTTGATCATACCCTCTGCATCAAGGGAAAGAACTTCCGCAAAGATGAGGGTTTCGGGACCCATAACATTTATGATTTCACCTAAAACATCGTCAAACTTCTTATTTTCACGAGAAATTATTGACGGATTTGTGGTAACGCCGGTGATAGCGCCCATTTCGTATGCCTTCTTGACTTCTTCAATATTGGCACTGTCCAAAAATATACGCATTTTTGTTCTCCTTTACAAGAATAATTTTATTATATCGGCTGTGTTAGAGCCTTTAATAAATGAATCTATATCAGTCTTATCAAGTACCGCTTTTATCGCTTCGGGATCATGCGAACAACCGACAAGAGCATCTTCAAGTCCTGAGATATCGAGTTGACCGAAAAAGTCGCCCGATATACTGATTGTGCTTATCTTACCGCACGAAACGGAAAAACCGGCTGTTACAAGACCAAACGGAAATTTCACGGTATTATTAAAACTGTAATCCGGAGAAGAACCGAAATTCCAATCAAATGTTGAATATTTTGAATCAGCCAAACTTTGAATTTGACTTTTTTCTTCTTCGGATAAATCTCTTACATTACAATTATACCTTGATGAAATGAATTTTTCAAGTCCTTTAATAAAATCTGTTGCAGTCATTTTAACATTTGTTAAACTGCAAACATTAACTACCCTTGAAGAAACGGATTTTATACCTTTACTTTCAATTTTAGCTTTGCTTACTTTAAGCGCACCTGCAAGCTTTGAAAGATCGGCGGAATAAAGCAGACAGCCATGGTGCATTATCTTGCCGTTTCTGACGCACTGGGCGTTTCCTATTATCTTTTTGCCCTCAACCAGAATATCATTTCTGCCCGAAAGCTCTGCCTTAACACCGAGAGATGAAAGATAATCAATAATATCGGTTGAAAAAAAGGAATAATTATTAAACTTTGATGCATCGGTTTTTTGAATATAGGTAAAATTTATATTACCCATATCGTGGAATACGGCACCGCCGCCGGTTAGTCGCCTTACGACCTTGATACCGTTTTCAATGCAATATTCACGGTTTACTTCACTTGCCGTGTTTTGATTTTTGCCGACAATAACGGCCTTTTCATTTTGCCAAAGCATAAAAATATCTTCATCAACATTATCAATGAGATATTCTTCACTTGCAAGATTAAAATAAGGATCGGTTGAATTATTTTTTATTATTATCATACTATTTCAAAAAAGGGATGCGCACTTTAAGTACGCATCCCATATAGAGTTTGGATTAAACGCCCTTCTTAGCCTTGCGGATAAGTTCGCCGGGTGTGTAATTCTTGGTGGGAACATAACCCTTGAGCGGAATGAGTTTTTCATTGATAGCATCAAGGATCCATTTGGGCTGCGGGAAGAACTGAGCATCATACTCGAAGGGAGGTGTGATCCAGTTTTCAGCACCAACGATTGCCGGAGGAGCATCAAGATAATCGAAGCAAAGTTCAGCAATGTTGTGTGACATATCGTTAAGAACAGAGCCACGAGCAACTGCATCGGAAGCCAAGAGGATCTTACCGGTCTTCTTAACGGATTCAACAACCTTTTCATAGTTGAACGGAGTTACACTTCTTGCATCGATAACTTCAGCAGAAATGCCATACTTATCTTCAAGTTCCTTAACAGCATCCATAACTCTGTAAAGAGTAGCACCGATAGTAAGGATGGTAAGATCTTTACCTTCCTTCTTAACATCGGGCTCGCCGAAGGGAATCTCATAAGATTCGGTCGGAACGCCTTCCTTATGGAAACGCTCACCCATATCGTAAATTCTCTGGCTCTCGAAGAATACAACCGGGTCAGTACCGTTAAGAGCGGTAGTCATAAGACCCTTTGCATCGTAAGGAGTAGCCGGGAATACAACCTTAAGACCGGGGATGTGGTTGCAGAGTGCGGTCCAGTCCTGAGAGTGCTGAGCGCCGTACTTAGAACCAACAGAAACACGGAGAACAACGGGCATCTTAAGATCGCCTGCTGTCATTGCCTGCCATTTAGCAAGCTGGTTGAAGATTTCGTCGCCTGCGCAGCCGATGAAGTCAGCATACATAAGCTCAACGATTACACGGCCGCCTGCCATACCGTAACCAACGGCGGTACCAACGATAGCGGACTCAGAAATCGGGGAGTTGAAGAGACGGTGATACGGAAGAGCCTCTGTAAGACCACGATATACAGAGAAAGCACCGTTCCAGTAACGAACGTCTTCACCGTAAGCGATAAGAGTAGGATCTTCATAGAACTTATCAAGGATAGGTTCAAAGAGAGCATCACGGATAGCAAATACTTTTGCCTTTGAATACTCCTTGCCCTTCTCATCATAAGCATAACGAGCCTTATTCTTTATCTGCTGAACACGGGGATTTTCTTCCTTAGTAAGAAGAACATCGCACTTGCCTTCAGCCATAGCGGGCTTGTGTTCATTGGAGAACATGAAGTTCTCGAGGAAATCGGGATGCTCATTATAATCAGTATAGGGAGAGATTTCAAGATCAGAAGCGAGTTCGAACATTGCTCTGTTACGCTCAGCAGCAACCTTCTGGCATGCTTCGATTTCTTTCTTGGTAGCAACCTTTGCTTTAACGAGATCAGCAGGATATACTGTGATCGGATCGTGTGCCTGCCATTCTTCAAGCTCTTCCTTAGTTCTGTAAGACATAACGTCAGAAGTAGAGTGACCGGAAAGTCTGTATGTGATAACATCGAGAAGAACCGGGCCTTCGCCGCTTTCAGCAACGGGCTTAAGTCTTCTGTAAGCATCGATAAGTGCAAGCGGATTCCAACCGTCAACACGTTCAGCGTGCATCTGGTTCTTAGCCATTGCGCCAAGACGAGCAAGCTCGCCGTAAGCCATGGTTTCGCCTCTTGTCTGGCCGCCCATGCCGTAGCTGTTGTTATTGAAGTTGAAGATGATCGGGAGACCGCCCTTATAGCCTTCTTCCCAGAGTTCTCTGAACTGATCCATGTTTGCGAAGTTCATTGATTCGTAAACAGGACCACGAGCAGCAGCGCCGTCGCCTGCGTTAGCAACGATTACGCCCTTCTTCTGGTTGCACTTCTTGAAGAGAGCAACACCGGTACCAACAGGAGCAGAACCGCCAACGATAGCGTTGTTCGGGAAGATACCGAAGGGAAGGAAGAATGCGTGCATTGAACCACCAAGGCCGCGGGAGAAACCGTTATCCTTAGCAAAAAGCTCTGCCATAAGGCCATAGAGGAAGAAATCTCTTGCAAGATCCTTAGTGTTCTTAGCGGTGGACTTTTCTTTGATAAGCTTATAAATTCTGCCGCCCTGAACGCTTTCCATTATTTCGATGAGCTTTTCATCAGACATCTTTCTGATGCAGGAAAGACCCTTAGCGATAACTTCGTGGTGACTTCTGTGAGTACCGAAAATGAAGTCATTTTCATCGAGGAGGTAAGCCTGACCTACTGCGGTGGATTCTTCACCTATACCAAGGTGAGAAGGACCGGGATATGTAAAGTCCTTACCATTGTAGTTTGCTTCGAGCTTAATTGTCTGAAGCATGGTTTCAAACTCACGGATAGCGAGCATATCTTCATAAATACCGATAAGGTCTTTCTTTGTGAAGTTGCCCTCTTTGATTTCCTGAGCGATGGTTTTTTTGTACTGGTTTGCCGGCATATCTTTGAATGTGATTTTGCCAGCCTTGCGCATGTCGTCATGATGAACGAATTGTGACTTAGGCATAATATATAACTCCTTCCAATTATTTTCAGATCATAAATAATGCTTCGCGGATAATCTCACAAACGGTGGGATGCGGGAAAACAAGTTCCTTGATATCTTCTATGCGCATTTCTGTTTCAATCATCATTCCTGCGCCGTAGATTATTTCAGAGGAATAGTTTCCGATCATGTGAACGCCCAAAAGACGGTTGTGAGCAGTATCAACAACGAGCTTGCAGATGCCGTCGCCGCCCTCATTCTCTGCAACATATCTGCCGGAGAACATCATAGAGCATGTAACGGTTTTAACCTCGTATCCCTTTTCCTTAGCGGCTTCTTCGGTAAGACCAACGGAAGCAACTTCGGGGTTTGTATAGATAACAGAGGGAATTGCGTTATAACGCATAACATCCTTTTTGCCGGTAATGTTATTAACGGCAACTTCAGACTCTCTGTAAGCTGTGTGAGCAAGCATAAGAACACCGTTTACATCGCCGGTTGCATAAAGACCTGCAATGTTGGTTCTTCCCTGTTCATCGGTTTTGATAGCGGCTCTATCCATCTCAACATGGAGATTTTCAAGACCGAAACCTTTGGTAACAGGTCTTCTGCCGATAGAGATGAGTACCTTATTAGCGGGAGCTTTATTAAGCTTGCCTGCTTCTTCATACTCAACATAATCTTCGCCAACCTTGGTTACTTTGCAACCAAGCTTGAAGATAATGCCCTTCTTTTCATAATTCTTCTGCAAGATACCGGCGATTTCTCTGTCGGTTGCGCCTGCAATATGATCGAGCATTTCGATAACGGTTACTTCGCTGCCAACGGAATTGAAATATGAAGCCATTTCAAGACCGATTACGCCGCCGCCGATAACAACGAGTTTTTCCGGAATTTCCTCAAGGTCAAGGATTTCTCTGTTTGTAAGGCCGAAGCCTGACTCAACAGATTCACGAAGACCGGGGATGGGCGGAAGAACCGCCTCGGAACCGGTTGCAACGATAAGCTTTTTACCGATGTATTCTTTGCCGTCTGCCTCAAGCTTGAAACCTTCTTCGGTTTTGCCGAGAATGTTTCCGTGAGCCATAACAACATCAACTTTATTCTTTTTAAGCTGCATACCAACGCCTGAAACAAGAGTGTTAACAACCTTGTTCTTGCGGGCAACAACCTTTTTCTGGTCAATGGAAGCACCGGTGGTTGTTACACCGTAAACTTCACCGCCGCCGTTTGCGTGTTCAAAAATCTTTGCGCTGTTAAGGAAAGTTTTTGAAGGAACGCAACCTTCGTTAAGGCAAACACCGCCCAAAGCGCGCTGTTCGATAACGAGGGTTTTAAGGCCTGCGTGACCTGCGCGTTCGCCTGCAAGATAACCTGCAGGGCCGCCGCCTAAAACTATCAAATCATAAATTTCCATAATTGCACCTCAATTATTTAGCAAGAAGAAGATCGATGTTTTCGAGGTTCTTGCAAAGTTCTTTAAGGAATTCAGCAGCCGGTGCACCGTCTAATGCTCTGTGGTCGAAAGTAAGAGAAAGACCCATTGCAGGATAGGTGGTGATCTGGCCGTTTACTGTACGAACGCGTTCGGTTGTAGCGCAAAGGCCCAAAATACCGGTCTGGGGAGGATTAACAACAGGAGTGAAGCTTTCAATACCTGCTGTGCCGAGGTTGGAAATGGTGAAGGAAGCACCCTGTAAAAGATCGGGAGAAACCTTACCTGCCTTTGTATCGGCAATGATTTCCTTAGAAGTCTTGGAGATTTCAAGGAGTGACATCTTATCAGCGTTAAAGAGTGTGGGAACAAGAAGTCCTCTCTCAGTGTCACAAGCGATACCGATGTGAGCGCCGCTGAAATATCTCATCTTATCACCGAGGAAATGAGCGTTAAGAGCCTTATAGTTCTTAACTGTGCGGGAAACAGCATAAATGATGATATCGGAAATTGTGATACCGTTTACGCCGAGAGCCTCGCCCTTTTCTTTAAGAAGCTTACGATACTTGAGAAGTGCAGAAGCATCGAAGCTGGAGTTAAGTGTAAGCTGAGCCATGGTAGAAAGAGAAGTTGTCATAGACTTAGCGATAACTTTACGAACATTTGTAAGCGGAACATCTTCAAACTCTGCTTCTGTTGCAGCCTCAGCAGTTGCAGCAGCTGCGGGAGCTTTCTGAAGATCGGCAAGAGTAACTCTTCCGCCGATTCCGGTTCCAACTGCCTCAGCAGCGCCGTCAGCGCCCAAAGCAGCCTTTGTGAATACCTTGCCGGATGCGGCAGCGGCTTCAACATCAGAGGATACTATTCTTCCGTAAGGGCCTGTACCTGCAACGAGTGCGGGATCAACGCCGAGTTTAGCAGCAAGAGCGCGAGCGCGGGGAGAAATTTTGATCATTTCGCCTTCAGCGCGAACAACCGGTGCTGCGGGAGCTTCGGCAGCAGCTGCGGGAGCAGCCTCTTCCTTCGGAGCTTCTTCCTTAACTTCTTCTTCAGCCTCTTCTTCATCAGAAGCAGGTGCAAATTGAGCGAAATCTTCGCCCGGGTTTCCGATTACGGCAACATTTGTGAGGCAAGGAACATCTGCTCCTTCGCCGGCAAAGATCTTAATAAGTGTGCCGTCAACCTTGGCTTCTTCCTCAACCGAAGCTTTATCGGTTTCATAGGAAAAAAGGATATCGCCGGCTTTAACGGCGTCACCTTCCTGTTTATGCCATTTTGTTATAACACAAGATTCAACTGTGATACCAACCTTAGGCATAAGTACTGCGGTAGCCATATCTATCATCCTTTCAAAAAAATTATTTATTTTATTCTGCAAAAGCAGGATAACATACTGATTATTTGCATAAAATAACCTCTACACCGGCCTCTTTCGCTTTTTGAAGATATTCTTCGGAAAACGGATAATCGGATATTAAAACATCAATATCCTTAAGTGAAGCAAATGTAAAGGGTAAAGAACGGCCGAACTTGGAGCTATCCATAAGAACAACAACCTTGTTCGCCTTTTTAACAATAGCTTTTTTGACCTCATATTCGGTGTATTCACCGCATGTGAAGCCATTGTTTTCAGAGCAGCCAGAAGGAGCCAAAAATGCAACATCAATATTCACGCTTTTAACAAAAGACAAAGCGTGAGCACCGGAAACCGATAAATTATCACGGTTTATAATACCGCCGATAAGATTAACGGTTGGATTATATTTTTTAAGAATTTCAAGTGCGATGTTAGGGCCGCTTGTAAGAATGCTTAAATTAACATCCGGCAACATCTGTGCCAAAGACATAACGGTTGTTCCGGAATCAAGAAAAACACTTCTGCCCGTTTCGATAAACGAAAGCGCAAAAGATGCGATTTTCTTTTTGTTATCGATATTAAGTGCCGCACGGTGACTGTAAACCGCTTCGTGAGGAAGCGGAGCCGAAGCAGCCGCTTTTGCGCCGCCCCTAATAATAACAGCAACGCCCATTTCTTCAAAATATCGAAGATCGCGGCGGAGAGTCATGGAAGAAACTTCGGGAAACAACTTTTCAAGATCTTTAAGGAAAACAACGCCTTTTTGCAAAAGAATCTCTTTAATTTTTTCTCTGCGTTCAAATCCCATGAAAAAAAACCTCCCAACCATATTTTTAAGCAATTATATAATAACATTACCTAAAAAATATGTCAAGAGGTTTTTAACACAATTTTGTTAAAAAATGTTAACTTTTATGTTAAATTAACATTTTGCATTTAACATTTTATTGATTTTTTATTTCATTTTCACTTTTGCCGGTCTGGCTGAATTCGATAATATTTGAAATTGTTGTATTGGCAATCGCATCAAGCGCTTCGTCAGTTAAAAACGCCTGATGCGATGTTACGATAACATTCGGCATGGAAATCAGTCCCGTAAGCACCTCATCATCAATTATATGCGAAGAAAAATCCTCAAAAAACAGATCTGATTCCTCCTCATAAACATCAAGGCACGCGCCCCCTACCCTGCGGTTTTTTATACCTGCCAAAAGAGCTTCGGCGTCAATAAGAGCGCCACGAGAAGTGTTGATTATCACAACCCCTTTTTTAAGTCTGTCAATATTATTTTCATTTATAAGGTGATACGTTTCCTTTGTCAGCGGACAGTGAAGCGAAATTATATCGGATGTTTCAAGCACTTCATCAAGCGGACGGTAATCAATATCTGCCGATTTTTCGGGAAATTTATCGTATGCGATAACTCGCATACCAAATCCGCGGCAAATATCTATAAAAGCTCTGCCTATTTTCCCTGTGCCGATAACTCCGACAGTTTTTCCGTGCAAATCAAAGCCGGTAAGCCCCGTAAGGCTGAAATTAAAATTTCTTGTTCTGATATATGCTTTGTGAATTCTTCTGACACTGCAAAGCAGCATTCCCATAGCATGCTCGGCTACCGCATAAGGTGAGTAAGCCGGAACACGAACAACAGCGATTTTGCCCGCTGCATATTTTATATCAACATTGTTATATCCGGCACAGCGAAGCGCAATAAGGCGAACACCCATTTTGCAAAGAGAATCAATAACTTTTTTATTAACGGTATCATTAACAAAAACACAAACACAATCGCAACCGTTACACAACGGGCCGGTATCCTCATCGAGCTTTGTTTCAAAAAACCTTATGGAAACATCCCTTTGTTCCGCTTTTTCAAAAGCATTTTTATCATAAGGTTTAGTATCAAAAAATCCGACTATCAAAAAACTACCCTCTTTCAAGGATAGTTTTTCCCAATTTTATTAAAGCATACTTTCAAGTTTTTCCTTTTTCATATAGCCTACCGCGTTGTTAACAACTTCACCGTTTTTAAGAACAAAAAACGCCGGGATTGAATTAACGGAAAACATTTCGCAAAGTTCGGGTTGTTCATCGCTGTTCACCTTGCAAACCTTAACATCATCACGCTGCTCGGCAATTTCGGCAACAACGGGCGCCATCATCATACAAGGTCCGCACCACTCAGCCCAAAAGTCAATAAGCACAGTACCCTTTTCATTTAGAACCTCGGAATCAAAATTTTCTTTTGTTATCTCAAATTCCATAATATCACCTTTCTTTATAATAAAGCATACAATGGCAAAAGCCTTCAAAATCATCGTCCTTAATCTGATCGCGAAACTCTCTGCAAATACAGCGGTTTTCTTCTGTTCTTTCGCGTTTGCAGGGACAGTATCCGCCGGTTTTTTCAAGGCCTTTTTTTATTGTTTCAACTATTTTTTCATCCGGGTTATAAATAACTTTCATAAAAAAACCGCCTTTCAGTTATTATAAATCGCAATCTCGCAATTATCAAAACCTTTTCGCTTTTTTTCTCCCTCAAAATAATACATTATATACATACAAGGTGCGCCGTGCGTTACAACAAGAACATTTTTACCCTTATATTTTGCCAGAATTTCATCTAAAAATTCGTTTATTCTCGCCCTTATTGAAGCCCTTGTTTCAATGCCGCGGACCGAATCGTTTTCACCGAGAGATGCTCTGAT
>JAZUJA010000003.1:0-7718 GCA_045642495.1 Acutalibacteraceae bacterium | reverse complement strand
GCGGAAAAAGGCTTCGCCCGATTATGCTCATGGAATTTTATAAAATCTGCGGCGGAAAAGATGATAACGCGCTTGATTTTGCCTGCGCGCTTGAAATGATTCATTCTTATTCACTTGTGCATGATGATCTTCCGTGTATGGATGATGATGATTTCAGAAGAGGAAAACCCTCTTGCCATAAAAAATACGGCGTGTCAATGGCTCTTCTTGCCGGTGATGCACTGCTTACCGAAGCGTTCAAAACCGCTGCAAATGTAAAGGGAATTCCGGCAGACAGAGTTGTAAGGGCAATATCCTTTCTTGCATCAAATGCAGGTATTAACGGTATGGTCGGCGGTCAGGTACTTGATACCGAGGAATTAGGCCTTGATAAAAACGAAAAGTTTTTCACAGAGGTTTATTTGCTTAAAACGGGTGCGCTCCTCAAAGCCGCTTGTGTCTGCGGTGCTATTTTAGGCGGTGCGGATGATGAAAAAATCAAGCTTGTAAGCACTTATGCCGAGAAAATGGGTTTTGCTTTCCAGGTTATTGATGATATTCTTGATATTATCGGGGACGAAAAATTGCTTGGTAAACCTATTGGTTCTGATGAAAAGAACGGAAAAGTCACGCTTGTTTCATTGATGGGCATTGAAAAGGGCAGAGAAATTGCCGCAAAACTTACAGATGAGTCGCTTTGCGCGCTTTCAAGTCTTGACGGTGATACGGAAATGATCAAGGAACTTACTGATTATTTGCTTAAACGAAATTATTAAGGGATGTTATTATAGTGGACTATCGACTGCTTGGCAGAATAAATTCGCCGGACGATTTGAAAAAACTGAATAACAAAAATGTAAATCTGCTTTGCGATGAAATAAGAAACTGCATTATTGAAACTGTTTCTAAAAACGGCGGACACTTGGCATCAAATTTAGGCTCGATTGAGTTAACTGTTGCAATTCACCGAGTTTTTGATTCCCCGCAGGATGCGATAATTTTTGATGTCGGTCATCAGTCTTATACGCATAAACTTTTAACCGGAAGATTTGATAGGTTTGAAACCATCAGAACAAAAGGCGGACTTTCCGGATATATGCGCCCTGATGAAAGTGAACATGATCAGTTTATAACCGGGCATAGCAGTAATTCCATTTCAGCGGCATTCGGAATATTAAAGGCTAAAAAAATAAAGGGCGAACCCGGATGTGCCGTTGCTGTTATCGGTGACGGAGCAATGACCGGCGGTATGACCTATGAAGCATTCAATAATATAGGCGGAAACCGTAACGGAATGGTCGTTATATTCAATGATAATAAAATGTCCATTTCAAGAAATGTCGGTGCAATTTCAAGAGCATTCACAAGAATGCGCATAAGACCTAAATATAACTCAATAAAATTTAAGATCAGCAGCGTACTTGAAAAAATCCCGCTTGTCGGTCCTCCGATTGAAAGATTTATTTTCAGAACAAAGGAATCCTTTAAAAGTCTTATATATAGAAATAATTATTTTTCCTCGTTAGGTCTAAACTATTTAGGCCCGGTTGACGGTCATGATGTTAAAATGATGGAAAAGGTTTTTTCTATTGCAAAAAAAGCATCAAGACCTACATTAGTTCATGTTGTAACAGTAAAGGGAAAAGGATATTCTTATGCCGAGGAGCATCCGAACAGTTATCATGGTGTTTCTTCATTTGATATTGAAAACGGTGCAAAGGTAAGCAAGGCGGAAACTTTTTCTTCTGTTGCCGGTGATACACTTTGTGAACTTGCGGCAATTGATAAGTCGGTTTGTGCCGTTACCGCTGCTATGACAGACGGTACGGGTCTTTGCGACTTTGCGAAAGAATATAAAAACAGATTTTTTGATGTTGGTATTGCGGAACAGCACGCCGCAACCTTCACATCGGCGCTATCCTCAAGAAATCTCAAAGCATTTTTCGTTGTTTATTCAAGCTTTTTGCAAAGAGCTTATGATCAGATTATTCATGATGCCGCAATCGGCGGCTTCCCGCTAAAACTGCTTATTGACAGGGCAGGAATTGTAGGGGAAGACGGGGAAACGCATCAGGGCCTTTTTGATGTTGCTTTTCTTACGAATATCCCGGGAATGAATGTTTATTCGCCGTATTCGTTCGGCGAATTAAAATCGGTTATAAAAAAGGTTGCGTATCAAGATACGCTTTGTGCCGTAAGATATCCCCGCGGAAGTGAAATTAAAAATTATCAGGGAGATCTTTCGGGAGATTATACGCTCGTAGGCGGCGGAGAAGAGAATCTTATCATTACTTATGGCAGACTTTTTTCAAATGCGATAGAAGCAAGGGAAAACGGTTATGCAAAGTTTGATGTTATAAAACTAAACAAGATTTATCCGATAGAAAAAGAAATAACAGATATAATTGCAAAATATAAAAATGTTCATTTCTTTGAAGAAGGCATCCGCTCCGGCGGCATAGCTGAGCATTTGGCGGCTTTGTTGTTGGAAAACGGTTTTGGCGGAAAATATACCGTTCATGCAATAGATAACAAATTTGTTCCAACCGCTAAGGCATCAGATGCAATAAATGATTGCGGACTCGGAGCAGAATCAATGATTAAAGCTATAAGGGAAGATCAATGAAAAAAGAAAGACTTGATATAACGCTCGTAAATCGCGGACTTGTTCCTTCAAGAGAACAGGCGAAAGCGGTTATTATGTCGGGAATAGTTTATGTAAATAATCAAAAATCCGATAAACCGGGCGAACAAATTAAAGAAGATGCCAAGGTTGAAGTCAGGGGAGAAACGCTGAAATATGTCAGCCGCGGCGGACTTAAGCTTGAAAAAGCGATGAAATGCTTTCCTGTAAAACTTGATGGTTGCATTTGCGCGGATATCGGCGCTTCAACCGGCGGTTTTACGGATTGTATGCTTCAAAACGGCGCTCAAAAGGTGTATGCCATTGATGTTGGTTACGGTCAGCTTGCTTGGAAACTCCGCACGGATGAAAGAGTTATAAATCTTGAAAGAACTAACTTCCGTTATGTAACAAATGAACAGATTCCGGAACCTCTGCAATTTGCAAGTGTTGATGTTTCTTTTATTTCTCTGTCCCTTATTCTTCCCGCTTTAAGACCGTTGCTTATGGATAATGGCAAGGCGGTTTGCCTTATCAAACCGCAGTTTGAAGCCGGAAAAGAAAATGTAGGCAAAAAAGGTGTTGTTCGTGATAAAAACGTTCATATTGCCGTTATTGAAAAAATAATCGGTGTTGCACTTCAATGCGGATTTTCGGTTTTAGGGCTTGATTATTCTCCGGTTAGGGGACCCGAGGGAAATATCGAATATCTTTGTTTCCTTCAAAAAAGCGATAATGCACAAAACAAATGCGAAAAAACGGCTTTAGAGGTTGTAGATAATTCGTATGTAGATTTAAAAGGAGATAGTTTATGAAAGTTGCGGTTTTGCCCAATCTTGATAAATACGGATCGTCCGAAATGGTTGAAAAGCTCGGGGTTTTGCTTAATGAATATGGTATAGAAGCGTATATTCCCGATAATATTTGTTGCTCTTATTATAAAAGTGCGCCGCTTGATGATTTGTTTTCTATCGCTGATATTATCATCACAATAGGCGGAGACGGAACAATAATTCGTTTTGCAAAGCGTGCCGCGGCGGACGGAAAGCCGATACTTGGCATAAATGCCGGCAGAATGGGTTATCTTGCAAATGTTGAGCAAAGCGAGTATAAGCTGCTTGCAAAACTTAAGGATAAGGAATATTCTATCGAGGATAGAATGATGATAAAAATCACGATCAAGGAAAACGGAAATGTTGTCGGTGTTTATGAGGCTCTGAATGATGCCGTTATAACAAGCGGCTTTATTTCAAGAATAATTGATGTTTCCGCCTTTGCAGATGGTGATTCAATTAAATACCGTGCAGACGGACTTATAGTATCAACCCCCACCGGTTCTACCGCTTATTCTCTCTCGGCAGGTGGTCCGGTTATTGATCCGGTTATGGATGCAATCTGCTTAACTCCTATTTGTTCTCACATGCTTTCGGCAAAGCCTATGCTTTTGTCGGCATCAAAAACGGTGAAGTTCAAGGCTTTCTCTAAAAAGAGAACCGAGATATATCTTTCTGTGGACGGTAGAAAGGTTTATAATGTTAAGCCGTTTTCAGAAATATATATATCCAAATCCGAAAAAACAGTTAAGCTTTTAAGACTTAAAGATAAATCATTTTTTAAAACACTTTCCGCAAAATTTTCTGATGTTAGAGGTGTAAACAATGAAAGGTAAAAGACAGGAAAAAATCCTTGAAATTATTAAAGATCAAATCATTTTCACACAAGAGGATTTGCAAAATGCACTTAACCGTTTGGGATTCAAGGCAACTCAGTCAACCGTTTCAAGAGATATAAAGGAATTGCGCCTGCATAAATCTCATGATGAGTTTGGGAATTATAGATATCAAAGCCCTGTTCAAAAGGAAACCGGAATGGGCGATATGTCACGGTTTCGTGAACTTTTTTCGGGCAATGTTATAAGCATTGATTATGCAATGAATGATATAGTTATCAAATGCTATAACGGTATGGCACAAAGTGTTTGTGTTGCCATTGACGCCCTTTATGAAAACACAATGCTCGGCTCGGTTGCCGGTGATGATACGATTTTGATTATTGTCAGAAGCGAGGAAGAGGCAAGA
This sequence comes from Acutalibacteraceae bacterium, assembly GCA_045642495.1. GTDB lineage: Bacteria > Bacillota > Clostridia > Oscillospirales > Acutalibacteraceae > UBA737. The sequence continues at coordinate 3,038 of JAZUJA010000003.1, read as the reverse complement.
CTTTTTGCCGCCGAGCTTAATAAAATGCTTTAATAGGATAAAATTATGTTAAAATCTTTGCATATTGAAAATATTGCAGTAATTGAAAAAACCGATATTGAGTTATCCTCCGGCCTTAATGTTTTAACCGGCGAAACCGGAACGGGTAAATCTATCGTTATAGATGCCATTAACGCTGTTTTGGGTGACCGCACATCAAAGGATCTTATCCGTCGCGGCTTTGAAACGGCGGAGGTTTCTGCGCTTTTTTGCAATGTTTCCGATACGGCAAAAACAATTCTTGAAGAAAACGGTTTTTCTGCTGATGAAGACGGAAATCTGCTTGTTATGCGTCGGCTTTCGCTTTCGGGTAACGGCAGTGTTCGAATAAACGGCAAACCGGCAACTGTCGGCCTTTTGAAATCCGTTTCGAACAGTCTTGTTAATATTCACGGTCAGCACGATAGCCAAAATTTGCTTAATCCCGATAACCATATTCACTATGTGGATAAAATCGCGGAAAATGCTTCACTTATAAAAGAATATTATAATGAATTTAAGCATCTTAACGCGGTTAGAAAAGAACTTTCCTCTATCGAAACAGATGAGGAAGAAAAGCAAAGAAAAACCGATCTTCTTAAATATCAAATAAACGAAATTGAAAGCGCAAATATAAAAATCGGCGAAAGGGAAGAAATAAAAGAGAAAATCGCCGTTGCCGATAACTTTGAGAAAACGCTGTCTTCGCTTAAATCGTCATATTCTTTGCTTAACGGCGGCGATGATAGCGATGGCGCACTGTCGCTTATCAGAAATGCCCAAAAAGATGTTTCCGATATTAAAATTGAGGGTGCAGACGGAATAAGGCAGAAATTTTTTGATATCCTTGTTTTGCTTGAAGATGTTTCGGCGGATTTAAGAGATGCTGTTTTTAATAGTGAGTTTGGCGAGCAAGATCCCGAAAAACTTCGTTCCCGTCTTGAAACTATTCATTCGCTTTCAATGAAATACGGTAAAACCGAAGAAGAAATATTAAACTTCTGTGAAAAAGCAAAAGAAGAATTAAATAATATTGTTTTAAGCGATGAACGAATTAAAACCTTGTCTGCCGAGCTTGACAAATCAACAGAACGGCTTATAATACTCGGTGATAAGTTAACCGATAGCCGCAAAAAAGCCGCGGCTCTTTTCTCACAAAAAGTCACCGAAAATCTGCAATTTCTTAATATGCCGAATGTTAAGTTTGAGGTTAAAATCGGAAAGGGAAAATATACGCGTATCGGTTGCGATGTTGTTGAGTTTTTCATTTTAACCAACGTGGGCGAAAGTATGAAACCGCTTCATAAAATCGCTTCGGGCGGCGAGCTTTCCCGTATAATGCTTGCAATCAAAAACGTTCTTGCCGATAAGGATGATATTGATACGCTTATTTTCGATGAAATCGATACGGGTATCAGCGGTGTGTCCGCAGGAAAGGTCGGCATAAAACTTAAAGAATCGGCGATATCCCGCCAGGTTATCTGCGTTACGCATCTGGCTCAGATTGCCGCCTGCGCGGATACGCATTTTCTTATTGAAAAAACCGTCAAGGGCGATAGAACTTACACGCAGGTAAGTCCCCTTGATTATGAACATAGGATAAATGAGCTTGCCAGAATAATGGCAGGATCTGATATAACAAGTAATTTATATTTTTCCGCCAAGGAAATGATAGATAGGAGTAGTAAAAAATGAAAATTTATGAAGAGTTGGTTGCTCGCGGACTTATCGCGCAGGTAACCGATGAAAAGGAAATCAGAGAGCTTATCAATAACGGTAAAGCAAAGTTTTATATCGGCTTTGACTGTACTGCAGATAGCCTAACAGCCGGTCACTTTATGGCGCTCACACTTATGAAGCGTCTTCAAATGGCAGGAAATACCCCGGTAGCACTTATCGGCGGCGGCACTACTATGATAGGCGACCCTTCAGGCAGAAGCGATATGCGCAAAATGCTTACCCGTGAAGATATTCAGCATAATGCAGATTGCTTTAAGAAACAGATGGAAAGGTTTATCGATTTTTCCGATGGAAAGGCAATTATGGTAAACAATGCCGATTGGCTTCTCGACCTTAACTATGTTGAGGTTTTGCGTGAAGTCGGCGCTTGCTTCTCGGTTAACAATATGTTAAGAGCTGAATGCTATAAGCAAAGAATGGAAAAGGGTCTTTCGTTCTTTGAGTTTAACTATATGATTATGCAAAGCTATGACTTCTATCATCTTTATAAAACCATGGGCTGCAACATGCAGTTCGGCGGCGACGATCAGTGGTCAAATATGTTAGGCGGCACCGAGCTTATCAGAAAGAAACTCGGTAAAGATGCTTATGCTATGACTATAACATTACTTACCGATTCTCAGGGCAAAAAAATGGGTAAAACCGCAGGCAACGCCGTTTGGCTCGACCCCGAAAAAACTTCTCCTTACGATTTCTATCAGTATTGGCGCAATGTCGGTGATGCCGATGTTCTTAAATGCATAAGAATGCTCACATTCCTTCCCCTTGAACAGATCGATGAAATGGATAAATGGGAAGGCAGTAAGTTAAACGATGCAAAAGAAATTCTCGCTTTCGAACTCACAAAGATGGTTCACGGCGAAGAAGAGGCTAAAAAAGCTCAGGATGCGGCTCACGCTGTTTTCGCAGGCGGCGGTGTTCATGCCGATATGCCTACCGTAACTCTCGAAGCGGCAGACTTTAATGAAGGTAAAATCGGCCTTCTCTCCGTTATGGTTAAGGGCGGTATGGCTTCTTCCAACGGCGAGGCAAGAAGACTCGTTCAGCAGGGCGGCGTTTCGGTTGACGATAATAAGGTTACCGATCCCGCAAAACAGTTCACAGAGGATGAACTTAAAGCTGGCATCATCATCAAAAAAGGCAAAAAGAGCATAATCAAGTTTACTGTTTGATATTAAATAAAACTATAATTTTTACGGGAGGGCGTGGAAGCCCTCCCGTTTCAGTTTGCTGGATAAAAATTGTATGGCACGCCGCACCATACAACCGTTTCAATTTAT
>JAZUJA010000002.1:0-3400 GCA_045642495.1 Acutalibacteraceae bacterium | reverse complement strand
GCGTGAAGCGAGTATCGCTTTTTCGCTTGCTTTACCCTCACGGCGCTGGAAAGAGCCGGGGAAACGACCTACGGAATACATTTTTTCTTCAAAATCAACTGAAAGCGGGAAGAAATCCACACCTTCACGGGGCTTGTCAGAAGCGGTAACGGTGCAAAGAACGGAGGTTTCGCCGTAGGTTGCCATAAATGCCGCATTTGCAAGCTGAGCCATTTTGCCGGTTTCAAGCTTAAACGGTCTGCCGGCAATTTCGGTTTCATAAACCTTGTAGTTTTCAAACATTTTTCATATCTCCTTTATATTTTTGCTGCGGAGATTTCTGAGTTTAGCAATAAATCAAACTCCCGAGCGCTCTCGGATCCTTGATTTACCGCTAAAATCCTAAAAACCTCCGCTATAATCAAAGCAAACCGGGATTTCTCCCGGTTTACTCTAATCATATTACTTACGAAGACCGAGTTTCTTAACGATAGCACGGTATCTTTCAATGTCTTTCTTCTGAAGGTAAGCTAAAAGATTTCTTCTGTGACCTACCATCTTAAGAAGACCGCGACGTGAGTGATGATCCTTCTTGTGAACATCAAGATGAGCATTGAGCTCGTTAATTCTTGTTGTAAGCAATGCGATCTGAACTTCCGGAGAACCGGTGTCACCCTCGCTGATAGCGTAATCAGCAATGATCTGCTTCTTCTGTTCAACTGTCATTTTAAGTTTCCTCCTTTTCAAAGATAAATCGTCCGCCGTAATCCGAGCATCAGGTCGTTAGGAAATCCGAAACGGCAGATGCCTAAAGCCCAGAACACGGTAGCAATGGTATTATAACACAGTATTTCCTAAATGTAAAGTTTTTTATTTATAAATGTTTAGATTATCTTGCATTGTCAAAAATAAGGTATATAATAATGTTAATGATAAGTTCATAATTTTTTGTATGAATTATTAACATTCTTGTATTAAGATAATGCTTAAAGGAGATGTTTTGATGGACGAATTTAATAATCAAAATCCGTTGAATAACGGGGAATACACTTATAAAAAGGAAGATATTGTTCAGGATGAACCGGCAACCTCGGCTCCGAAACAGGAATTTAGCGGAGTGCCGCATTTCGGCAACGGCGCTTTCGTACCGCCTTCCTATGTAAAGGAAAAGAAAAATCACAGCACGGCAACTGTTATTATTTCGGCAGTTTTAGCGGCGGTAATCGGTTTTTCTGCGGCGTTTGCAAGTATGTTTTTGCTTTATAATAAAACCCGCGTTTTTTCAAGCGGAAAAAACACAAATGTAAACATAAATGTTGATAGTCAGGTTGAATCTGTTGTTCAGGCAGTTTCGGAAAAAGCAAGCGATAGCGTTGTCGGAATAAGAACAACATATTCTGTTATGAATTTCTTCGGCGGCAGTCAGTCCTCAACCGGTGAGGGTTCCGGTGTTGTATATTCAAAGGACGGTTATATTATAACAAACTATCATGTTATTGAATATGCTTTGCGGGCAAATAACTCTAAAATTGAAGTATTTGTCGGCAAAAAGGATTCAAAGTCTTATGATGCATCGGTTGTCGGATACAATATTTCAGCCGACCTTGCGGTTTTGAAAATCAAAGCAAACGATTTAAGCGAGGTTGAGTTTGATAATTCCGATGATCTGGCGGTCGGACAGTATTGTATAACCATCGGTGCTCCGGGCGGCCTTGAATTTATGGGCAGCGTGACTTACGGTGTTATAAGCGGCTTAAACCGAATTGTTTCCACAACAAATTCGCTTCCTCTTATCCAAACCGATGCCGCTATAAACCCCGGTAATTCCGGCGGTGCGTTGCTTAATACAAGCGGAAAACTTATAGGCATCAACTCTTCCAAAATCGTTTCTGAAGAGTTTGAGGGAATGGGTTTTGCTATTCCTTCAAATTCCGTTAAGGAAATATGCGATAAAATAATAAAGAAACAGAATGAGCCCGAGCCGTATATCGGTGTCAGCATCAGTGAAAAATACACGGCGCAGATCCTTAAATACTATGGCTATCCTGCCGGTGCCGTTGTTATGAGTGTTGATAATGATAGTCCTGCGGCAAATGCGGGAATTCAGCGCGGTGATATAATAACTGAATTTAACAGTGTTGAAATTTCGGAATACACGAAATTTGCCGACGCTCTAAATGATTGTGAGCCCGGTCAAAAGGTATCCGCAAAGATTTATCGAAACGGCAATATTTATGATGTTGAAATAACCGTTGCATCAAATAACTGATAAAAAAGCTCCCACCGAAAAAATCGGTGGGAGTAATTTTTATACCTTAAAAAGCATATCGCCGTAAGAAGGATAAGGCCAATAAGCTCTTGAAACGATCGTTTCGGCAGAGTCGGCGGCTTTTCTGATCTTTTCCATAAGATCAAGAACGCTGTCGTGGTAAAGTCTTGAACATTCATAAATGTCAGGCGTGTTTTGTGCCTTGTTTACGGCAGATTCAAGTTCGTCGGTGAGCTTGAACAACATTTCGTTTATACCTGATAAAACAGTTGCGTTTTTAAGTTCAAAACTATCGGTGTTTTCAAGCACTTTTTTAAGGTTTGCAACACCAAGAAGCTTGCCTTCATAGTTGCTTATTGCCGGCATAACATCTCTTTTAAGCATTTCAAGCAATGTGAGTGCTTCAAGATGGATAACCTTGCAATAGTTTTCAAGCGCTATATCCGTGCGGCTGATTATCTCAACCTCATTGAACACACCGTGTTTCTTAAACAGTTCAATGTTTTCTTTTGATTTGAAAAGGGGATAAGCGTCAACCGTGCTTTTAAGATTAAGAAGTCCTCTTTTTTCGGCTTCATCCTGCCATTCTTGCGAATATCCGTCGCCGTTAAAGATAATGCGCTTGTGTTCGCGGATGGTTTCTTTGATAAGATCATCAACCTCTGCGTTAAAGTCTTCGGCTTTTTCAAGGCGATCGGCAAAACTTGAAAATGCATCGGCAACTATCGTGTTAAGAACAACATTCGGGTCGGAAACCGATGCGCCGGAGCCGGGCATACGGAACTCAAACTTATTTCCGGTAAAGGCGAATGGAGAAGTTCTGTTGCGATCGGTGTTGTCTTTTTTGATAAGCGGGATAACCTCTGCACCAACAGTCATTTTAACCTTGCCGACATCATCTCTGTGAACACCCTTTTCAACCGCTTCAAGCATCTGGGTAAGTTCTTCACCCAAATATACCGAAATGATGGCGGGCGGTGCTTCGTGACCGCCTAAGCGGTGATCATTACTTGCGGTTGCAACCGATATTCTCATAAGATCTTGATGTTCGTCAACTGCTTTAAGAACAGCGGCAAGAGTAAGCAAGAAAATCTTATTTTCGCTCGGATTGCTGCCGGGTTTTAAGAAGCGCAGGCCGTTGTTGCCTGAAAT
>JAZUJA010000001.1:0-7556 GCA_045642495.1 Acutalibacteraceae bacterium | reverse complement strand
CCTTATAAATAATCTATTGTTAATAATGTATCACATATTAAAAATAAAATCAATATGAAACGCGAAATTTTAGCAAAAAAAGTCAATTTTTTTAATAAATATTATCAAAAATATGTAAACTTTTCCGCAAATTAACACAATTTTGACAATATTTGACATAAAGTGTGATTTTTAAGATGTTATACCTTTTGATTTATCATCATTATAAGTTTTATCCAACTAAAAAAGGTTCGGAAAATTCTTTCCGAACCTTTTTTGATTTAGCTATTAAGATAAAAATTATCTTTGAACTCTTCCCGTTCCGTCACCGCCGGCAAGTTTTTCAACTTCATCAACGCTAACGCGGTTAAAGTCACCTGAAATGCTATGCTTAAGGCAAGAAGCCGCAACGGCAAACTCAAGTGCATCCTGCTTATTTTCATAATTATTAAGGCCGTAAATAAGACCGCCTGCAAAGCTATCGCCGCCGCCTACACGGTCAACAATATTGCGGATCTCATATTTCTTGGACTCATAGAACTTTTCGCCATCGTTAAGGCAAGCTGCCCAGCCGTTCCAATCGGCACTGTGGCTTTCGCGGAGAGTTATCGCAATCATCTTCATATTAGGATACTCTTTGAGAACTTTATCGCCGAGCATTTTATATTTTGAGCGATCAAGTTCGCCCGATTCAACATTAACATCAACAGTGATTTCAAGGGATTTCTGAACATCCTCTTCATTGGCGATGGCAACATCAACATACTTTGCGATTTCACGCATAACCTCTGATGCCTTTTTGCCATACTTCCAAAGATTTTTACGGAAGTTAAGGTCGCAAGAAACGGTTATGCCGCGTTTCTTTGCCTCCTTTACGGATTCAACGCTCAAAAGCATAGCGCTTTCGCTGATAGCGGGAGTAATGCCGGTAATATGGAACCAACCAACACCCTCAAACGCTTTATCCCAGTCAATATCGCCGGGTTTAGCAAGAGCAATAGAAGAATAAGCACGGTCATAAACAACCTTGCTGGGGCGCTGATTTGCACCACCTTCAAGGAAATAAATACCCATTCTGCCTTCATTACGAACGATTTTATCGGTACCGACACCGAAAGAACGAAGCTCACGAATGCAAGCCTCGGCAATATCATTTTTTGGAAGAACGGAAAGGAATTCTGCCTGCATACCGTAGTTTGCAAGAGAAACCGCAACGTTTGATTCACCGCCGCCGAATGTTGCTTCTAACGTGGGGCTTTGGAAAAAGCGCTCGTATCCGGGCGACTTTAATCTGAGCATAATTTCACCAAATGTTAAAACTTTCATTATAAATAACCTCCAAAGGTAATTATTACATTTATATTTTACAGCAAATAAACAAAAAGAGCAATACTCTTTCAATATGTATTTTTATCGATATTTAACTTTTTTTATAGAATAATAATGAAAATAAAAATCGCAGGTAAAAACACTGCGATTTTTATTGCAAAATTAAGCTTGAATTCCGCAAGGAAATACCTTTTTGATATTCATTTTATGGTCAACAAGAATAAGGTCGGCACGCTTGCCAACGGCAATTTCGCCGCGATCCTTATATCCTATAACCTTTGCGGGATTATATGAAGCCATTTTAATAACATCAACAAGAGATGCACCGGTATGAACCATAAAGTTTTGAGCGGCAACATCAAGGGTGAGTTTAGAGCCGGCAATCTCGCCCTCATCATCAAAGCAAAGATCGGTTACGCCCTCATATCCGGGAGGCGTGGGGCCATACTGACTTGAAGCATCGCTTATAAGGCAGATACGGTCATCACCCTTAATTTTGCGAACAAGGCGCTGCATATAAGGATCAACATGTATGCCGCGGCTATCGCTTATTATCTCGGCATAAATTGCATCGTTATAGTTTACGGTTTCATCAACACAAACTCCGCGACACTCGGAATACTTGGGAAGGTCGCCCGTTGCATTGGTATGATGAACGCCGATGCAAAGATCATATTCAAGTAACGGTTCGATCTCGGAAGGAGCAGCTTCACTGTGGCCTACGCCGAACTTAACGCCCGGTTGAGCAGCTTTAGCGGCCTTAACAAATTCGAGTGTGCCTTCCCTTTCGGGGGCGATTGCCCAAATCTTGACCTCATCCCCTACCGCATTTATAAGAACATCATAATCTTCTGCACAAATCGGATGAGCCCACGGATGATTTACGCGGTTAGAACCGAATTTTATATTAAGGAACGGGCCTTCCATATTGATACCGCCACAGTTTGGGGTAAGACCTTTATCCTTTGCCTCTCTTATCTTTTTAATACCGTCAAGATGCTCCTGCATTGTTTGATTGTATGCAAGGGTTGCAAGAATGGTTGTAACGCCGTGTTCAAGGGCGGTTTTGCATGCGGTTACGGGATCTTCCGTGAAACGAATCATATCCTGCGCGTGGCAGTGTTGGTCAACAAGGCCGGGAGCAAGGTAATAACCCTCACCGTCTATAACCTCTGCATTTGCAGGGATTTCAATATCCTTTGCCTTGCCAAAGGCGGTTATCAAACCGTTCTCAATAAGAACGACGCCATCGGGAAGAAAATGATCACGCAAAACAAGATCAACATTTTTTATTACTTTCATAATAAACACTCCTTAAATATATCAGTGTGTTGCATCATAAAGTTCTTTAAGCTTATCAATAGCGCCCTGCTCAAGAATTTCGCAAGCGCCTTTTTTCATACGGGAGTTGCGAGGCTCATAACCGTCATGATCATATTCCTCAGCGGTTGCATAATAACCGAGCTCGCCGTTAGTTTGGCAGCAGATATTTGTTACCGCATAAGGATTAGCGGCTCTGATAACCATACCGAGTTCGCTGAAAGGCTCACCTGGAATACCGACAAATGAAATACCGGCAAAGTTGATAATCGTGATCGGGAAATCAACATCGTTAAGATCAGCTTCGTTAAGTCTTATAAGCTGATTTGATTCACCGATAAACGGCAAAGCTTTTCCCTTGCACTGTTCGTGGGTGAGTCCTGCGGCTTTCCATTCGGGATTGATTTCATTATCTTTACCTTCTGCGTGAAGTTTAAGAACGCGTCTTGCTTCTTCAAGACGGGAATCATCGCGTTTTGTGGGTGCTGTTACGATATTTTTGCCGAAAGTGAACGGAGAATATTCAACGGGATCCATATCCTCATAAAGTTTAAGCGCTTCAAAAGCAATTCTTCTGCCGATGTAACGCGCCTTTTCAATACTCTTGCAGAAACGCTGCTTCTTAAAGTAATTTGAAGGAGTCATCTGACCTTCGGCACCGTTTAAGTAAACGCACTGAGTATTATCAACATTCTTTTCAACCAAATTTCTTACAACGGCCGGAAAATCTGCGCTGACCTTAGTGCCGCCGACACAGTCCGGATGAATTTGGAAGTTTACTATAACAATCTGCTTTGCGTTTTCACGCTTAAAGCACATAACACGCATGGTTTCATCAAATTCGCTTGCGTTTCTTAAAATATCAGGATCGCCGAATTTGCCCCATGTTTGATAGTGACCGTCCTTCATAAGAAGTCTTCTTGAATATGTAAGATCAGTGGTTTTTGCCTCTTTTGAAAGAACTTCTGTTACCTCGGTAAGATCGTCAAATGCCATTTTTGCGGCGTCAACAAGTTTTGCAACAACCGTTTTACCGTAAGTTCCGTCAATACCCTCAGCGAAAGGATTAACACCGGCGGCAGTATGAGTATGAGTGTTGCAAACAAAAACCGCATCCTCATCAATGCCACATTCTTCGGAAATTCTTTTTATAAACAAATCGGTTACCGCCTGATTGTATATACCAAGCAGGTCGTTACAAATTAAAACCGCACGCTTGCCATCTTCTTCAAAAGCAATAGCGTTGGCATAAACATCATCAAGAATACCGTCAGCCGGACGCTTTTCAAAATAGCCCGTAAGCTGAAGTCCCATCGGCGGAGTTATATTAACTCTGCAAAATCCCATTTTTTTACTGCACATAATAAAACTTCTCCTTTTGTTTTATGTTATTTGAATTATATCATATAAAATATAGTTATTTGTGGCTTTTTTTGATAAAATACAATGAAAAGTTGCTAAAAGAGTTTACTTTTTAACAGTTTATGTTATAATACTGATGAAAAATTGATAGGAGTGCGACTAACTATGTCATTAGAAAAACTTGCAGAAAAATTAAACATAAAATCATACCCCGATGAATTTAACGAAATTTATAATTCACTTTCCAAAAACGGAAATTTAACCGATAAAAAAATCATATCGGAAGAAATGATTGAAATCGGCATTAAATACAATGCTTTTTGCACCTTTGTTGAGGAGGCAAAGAAAGCCGCCGAGGAAATTGCAAAAGATGATGATATTCTTGCTTGGGGAAATATTTGCGCTGAATTCATAAAAAGAAACAGCGGAAACGGACCGGAAATAAACCGCATCACTTTGCCCGAATGCACAGATATAAAAACTGATTTTCTGCCTATGTTCCTGCTCCTTCCCGAAATACCAAACGGCGAAAAGCTTTATATTGAGAGAGGGTTTTCAAAAGAAGAGGCGCTTTTCTATCTTGACTTTATCGGCAGAACACTTAAAACCGGTATCGGCAGAACAGGCAGACCGGGAATCAACAAAACATATTTTTGGTGGGCATCGATTTATGCCGTTGCCGAAATGTTTATGGTTGACGGCTTCAATTATGAAATCCGCAAATACAAGGGCGCTAAAATATATATAAAGAATAAGAACACAAATGAGGTTGTTGCTATTCAAAAGCCGACCAAAATTCACAAAAGCGGAAGAATTTTGGGCAGCGGCGGCTGCACCGACGAGGAAGGCAGTTTTGAAACCGTTTTTAGTGAAACCGATGAATATTATGAGTGCAACAAAATGAACAAAAATCTTATTCTTTCCGAAATTGTAAGATACTCAAAGGATGAATGGGAGGAATTCATCAAAAACGGTGACTGCGTTATATCATTTCATATTCCCGCAGGAGCAGACTTCTCCCCCGAAAAGATAGAACACGGATTCAAAGAAGCTCAAAACAGAGTTAAAGAATACTATAAGGGCTACGAGCCAAAATGTTTTTACTGCACTTCATGGCTTCTTGATCCGCAGCTTTCGGGTATTTTGGGCGAAAATTCAAATATAACAAAATTCCAGAATATGTGGTCTATATACCCCAACAAGAATAACGCGCAGGATGTTTTCCATTATGTTTTCAAGGATGCTCACTGTGAACTTGCTGAGCTTCCCGAAGATACGAGATTACAGCGCGAAATTAAGAAGCTGTATCTTGCCGGCGGCGGAATTTATTCTTCAATAGGTATTAAACTTTTTTAAGGAGAACTGATTCGTGAGAAAATATAAAAACATTTTTATTGTTTTTTCTGTTTTGGTCTTTATGGTTTTAAGCGGATGCAATAATGAAACGGTTAAGTTTGATCCGGAAAATGTAATGTCAACCCCCGAAACATATAAATCACCCGAATCATTCCCTGATGAAAATGAAATACTCGGTGATTATTTGATCAAGGGCAACAATGATATTGAAAACACATATTGCACCTGGAAAGCACGCGTTTTGAACGATAACGGCAAAATATATATTCAAACCGTGCTTGAAAACGATGAATACCCAACCGCCGATACATCTATTCTTGAAACGCAGTATAAGCGAAAAGGCGGAGTATTAAAACAAACATACGAATACAACGGGTTTACCGCAAATTACACAGTTAAATTTTCAAAGCTTTCTGACGAAAATATAAAAATAATCGTTATAAGAGAGGTTTTTTCAAGTGAAACCGGAGATCTTCAAAACGATATAGATGCCGTTGGATTCAAAGTTCAATAAGCAAATAAAAATTCCCCGAAGAATTTCGGGGAATTTTTTTATCTTTCGGTTACGGCTTTTAATTTATTATCTTCTGCAAAAAAGGTTATTTCACCGCTTACATCGGTTCTTAAAATCGTGATACCCTCTTTTTGAAGTCTTTTAAGAGCTTCTTTATGCGGATGGTTATACTGATTGTTTTCCTTGCAGGATATCGTCGCATAAGTCGGGTCAACCGCTTTTAAGAAAGCTGTGGTTGAAGCATATCGGCTTCCGTGATGTCCAACCTTCAAAACATCGCTTTTAAGGTCGATACCATCATCAATAAGTTTATTTTCACTTTCTTTTTCGGCATCACCGGTAAACAAAAATTTATATCCGTTCATAACAACGGAAGTTATAACCGAACGGTTATTTTCATCCGAAGCATCAGGATAATAACCGATAACATAAAAATCGATGTTACCCATTTTTTTATGAAGACCTGTTGTTGCCGTAAAGCTTTCTCCGTCAGACGCCAAAACTTCATTTCGAATAGCGGTTATTTTATTCGTTTTTTCAAGCGATTTGCCAAGATCGGGAATTATGATGTTTAAAACGGAATACTGTTCTGCAAGAGCCAGCGCACCGCCGAAATGATCGGTATGGTTATGGCTTAAATACAGAAAATCAATCTTTTTGAGGTTTGCATTGCGAACGGCATTGATAACCTCTGTTGAAACATCCGCTTCACCGGCATCAATAAAGGCGCATTGTTTACCGCTTACAAGCATTGCGCTATCGCCCTGCCCAACATCAAGAATTTTAACATAATCTTCTGCGATTTCAGAACTTGAAATTCCCGCTTGGGCGCTAACTTCCGGCACGAGTTTCGAATTTCTTTTCTTTGCATAAAAGAAAATAATAACCAAAATCGAAATTCCAATACCTATAATTGTTAAAAGATCACTGCGAACTTTTTTCTTTTTCCTTGCCAATTTATTCTTCCCCTGCCTCGCGTTCCATCAACTGATCGTATGTTATAAGAACCTTTCGGGGCTTTGAACCCTCATAAGGGCCGATAATTCCCCTTTCTTCCATCATATCCATTATTCTTGCGGCTCTTGCATAGCCGAGTTTTAATTTGCGTTGAAGGAATGAGGTGGAAGCCATACCGTTTTCAACAACGATACGGATTGCCTCATCAAGTGCTTCATCGATCTCATCTTCCTCATCACCGCCGGATTTCTTTTGCTTTTCGGCAGTAGCCTGACGCTCGATTTCCTGCATAATTTCGTTATCATAGGTATGGGTGCCGCCGCTTTTAACAAAGTCAACAACCTTATTAACCTCATCATCGCTGACATAGCAGCCCTGCAATCTTTTGGGCTTTGTGCTGCCGAATGGGTTAAAGAGCATATCGCCGTGCCCCAAAAGTTTTTCGGCACCGCCCATATCAAGTATTGTTCGGCTATCGTTAAAAGAAGAAACAGAAAGCGCAATTCTTGTTGGAACGTTTGCTTTAATTACGCCCGTTACAACATCAACAGAAGGTCTTTGTGTTGCGATAAGCAGGTGCATTCCTGCGGCTCTTGCCTTTGCGGCGATACGGTTTATAGAGTCTTCAACTTCACGAGGTGAAGTGAGCATAAGATCGGCAAGCTCATCAATGATGATAACTATGCTCGGAAGAGGTTTGATATCAGGCTCATCCTCAAGCGTATCACAAAGACGGTTA